>CAISUE010000048.1 GCA_903888615.1 uncultured Gammaproteobacteria bacterium | reverse complement strand
CCGTTATTAAATAAAAGCCAACAATTAAGCTATAAAGGCAGGGTAGAAAGCGCATCGACCGCTGCCGGTTATCGGAAATTACACGATGCTGAATTGAAAGATTTTTTAACGCGTGCGATGGAAATCGCCTAACGCTATTTCTTTTTTAATATTATTTTTTGCAAATGCTTTTGCAAAACTCATAGGAAACCTTATGTCGATTGAAATTAAAGTACCAGCACTACCTGAATCTGTTGCCGATGCCACTATTGTTACTTGGCATAAAAAGCCTGGCGACACTGTCAAACGTGATGAAAACTTGGTCGATATCGAAACTGATAAAGTGGTCTTAGAAGTGCCGGCTAGTATGGATGGCGTGTTGAGTGCTATTTTGCAAGCCAATGGTTCAACCGTATTAGCCCATCAAGTGATCGGTATGATTGAAGCAAGCGGTGCTGTTGTTAACGTTGCCGCTGCGATAACGGCTACTGAATCCGTTGCGACAACAGTTGCAACGCCAAATACAGATCACACCCTCTCACCGTCGGTACGCCGCGCGGTTGGTCAAACCGATGTCAATCCGAGTTTAGTGACAGGCACTGGTAAAGACGGCCGTTTAACCAAACAAGATATCATCAATGCCAAAGACACGGTTGTAGCAAGTACATCAGTCACAACTGCGGCTGCAGTCCCGATCGGTTTGCGAACTGAAGAACGCGTGCCGATGAGCCGTTTGCGTGCTCGGATTGCCGAACGCTTATTATCCGCCCAACACGATGCGGCTATTTTAACTACGTTCAATGAAATCAATATGCAAGCAGTGATGGATTTACGAACCAAATACAAAGAGGTATTTGAAAAACAACACGGCACCCGCTTAGGTTTTATGTCTTTTTTCACTAAAGCGGTGATCGAAGCGTTAAAACGCTTCCCTGAAGTCAATGCCTCAATCGATGGCACTGATGTTATTTATCACAATTATTGCGATATCGGCATTGCTGTCTCGTCTGATCGCGGTTTAGTCGTCCCCGTATTACGTCATGCCGAATGTTTAAGCTTCGCTGGCATTGAACGTGGCATTGCCGAGTATGGCAAAAAAGCCAAAGCTAATGCGCTGAAATTAGAAGAAATGACCGGTGGCACCTTTACCATCACTAATGGTGGGACATTTGGATCCTTATTATCAACACCGATCATCAATCCACCGCAAAGTGCCATTTTAGGCATGCACAAAATTCAAGACCGTCCCGTGGCTGAAAAAGGCCAAGTGGTGATTCGCCCCATGATGTATTTAGCGCTTTCCTACGATCATCGCATCATCGATGGCAAAACATCGGTGAGTTTTTTAGTGACGGTTAAAGACTTACTGGAAGATCCGAGCCGGTTATTGTTAGCGATTTAAACAACCCATCATGGCGAGCCCCGCACCTCATTCAGGGATGAATGAGGTGCGGGGCTATTTTTTGTTTAACGCACTGCTATCCTTTGATTCCTGCGGTCCCACATGCGTGACACTCTCAGGCTAATGAAAACCTTGCCTTTCTCGAAACTGTGCTAATATATTCTCTCAAAGCCCCTACAAGACTCAGATTTAGACCAATTTATGACCAATGTTAACACCCTCGAAATCGCTAAATTCAATGCTCATGCTGATTGGTGGGATTTAGAAGGCAGTTATCGACCGCTACATTTATTAAATCCCGTGCGTTTAGCCTTTATCGAACAGTTTGTAGCACTTAAAAACCAAAAAGTCATCGATATCGGCTGTGGTGGTGGTATTTTAACGGAAAGCTTAGCCCACGCCGGCGCTATCTGCACTGGCTTAGATTTAGGCAGTGATACTTTATGCGTTGCCAAAGCTCATGCCCTTGACCAACAACTTAATATCGATTATCAATTAATTGCTGCCGAAACTTTTGCTAAAATGCATCCTGCAAGCTACGATATCGTCGTGTGTTATGAATTACTCGAACATGTACCCGATCCCGCAGCCATCATCACCGCTTGCGCACAACTTGTAAAACCTGGTGGCTGGGTATTTTTATCCACCCTAAATCGTACCGCCAAGGCGTATTTACACGCCATTATCGGTGCCGAATATGTATTAAACCTACTCCCCAAAGGCACCCACGATTATCGCGCCTTTCTTAAACCCTCTGAATTATTGCGCGTCGCGCGTCACGAACACTTAAGTTTAAAAAAATTAGCCGGCATCGCTTATTCTTTAACGCAAAAAACATTTCATTTAAGCGCTACAGTTGATGTCAATTATCTTGTGGCTTTACAGAAAAATTACGCGAGTTAGTGTTTAATTGGTATATAGTAGCTCTTAGCTGAAGCGTTGGAAATGGCATTAAGTAAGGAAACGTTTGATAACAATGAATTAATGGAATTAATCATTATGCCAATCTCTAAAAGAGCCTTATTTAGCAAAATTCTGACTGAAGATTTTTTAGCCGAACTTAATTTTATGGCTGGCGTTCCCCATGCCCGTCATCCAGATCGCCTACGCTTTATGGGGGACGCAATGGCATCGCTGCATGCTGCCATTGCCAGGCCCGATATTATAACGCCCGTTGAAATTTATGATGGCAATATCCAGCGTAAACGCATCGCTAAAGCCGCACGCATGGCGAGTGCACTTTATGGGCAGCAACTTGATCAATTAACAGAAGAGCAAGTCAAATCTTATGCCATCTCCGGTGTAGACCGACTATTCGCCTATCTAACCGTTCCGAATACCCACGGTAAATGGACGACTCCTTGGGACAGCCTTTCTTACCTCAAAGGCTTAACTTCAGGCGATGCCAGACGTTGGATGACCGCTGTCCCAGAGCAAATATTGAATAATACCTCGGTTGAACTTAGGCCAATAACAACTGATGCATTTTATAAATTAGCATCCATCACGCAACAGTGCTTGTTTGCGGAAATAGTGGCAAGCCACGTGACTCCACCCACCGTCCACGATAACTATTTAACAGCTCTCGAGTTAGACAGTAAAACAACGCTAGAACGCCGTGAAATGGACCATCACTTACGAAAGATGGTCAGCGCCTTTATTAAAGCATCACAACAACATTTTGCCGTGCCTAAACCGCTACCACGGGGTATGTTTTCTTCTCAGACAACATCCAGCACAACACCACCGGCTCTCGTAAACCGTTTGAAAGCCGTTTTTTCAATCAGTGACCGAGCATCGATCGATGAGGGTCCAGTAACTTTCGAAAACACGACCACTGAACCAGCACAAGATTGTTTATTACTTGCCAAAGCGCTGTGGAAAGCACTTTATAGCCGTGAAACGACGCCGAGGAATCATTTATGGAATAGCCAGGATTGGCAAAAAAGTTATCCTGGCGTCTTCCCTTTTTTGAGTGATTTCTTAACGACTAGTCCGAGTCGTGCCGTGGATATCGCGTATTTGCAAAAAAAGTGGCTTGCTAATGGTGCCTTGACGGGTTGGCAAAACGCGTTTAACAATGCGTCCGCTTTAGTAGCACGCGTCAACCAGACGACTGACATTCAACATGAACTCGCGCTTAGTTATGCGCAACCGATTACCTCAAACTCAAATACCACTACCGATATGACGCTAAAAATCACCGCCGTGGATCATTTTATGTGTATTCGCCCACACTGGGAAATGCGCTTGTTAGAACGCTTAAAACTTTCACAACCAGAAATTAAATTAGCAGCATTTGGTAATTTAGGCCATGGTGCTGGGATTTCTCCTGCCCTACCCCATTATGATAAATTAATGACCCCAGGCATTCGCGATGATCGTCGTTATTCGCCTATGAATGACATCGATCAACGAATCGCCACTGGCTTACTCACCAAAGCTCACGAAGCTATTTCAACCGGTGATATCGACACAATACGCTATTTAATACCCGATAGTTGGGGATTTTACAAACAAGACACGTTGTTAGAAGCCAGTAGGCATATGGATGAAATAGATGTCACACGCGCTGAAAGGCAATACGCAGAACGCTTAAAAACTATCATTTTAGCACCCCTCAACGGCCAGCCGATTACCAGCCAGGCAGCACTCGCCAGAATGCAAAATTTTTACATCCATGAACGAGAATTGCTAGCCCAACAACAACGCGATTATCTACAAAAATGCAGTATTGATCAGAGTTGGTATAACCAAACGGGTATTCGGGTCACTGTCAGTGACCGTGCTGTGGCTGAACGTCTAGCGCATTATCAACGCACCGTGAGAGCACGGACCAAAATTTTATCGCAGTGGTTAGTCACTGCCCTAAATCAACAACCCATAGGTGATTTGTTAAGCCAATGTGAAGCAAAAATCACTGCTTTCAACCAAAATGAAAGCAGTCATCAAGAAGATATCATTACCCTGATCCAGCGCGGCGCAGCCTTATTAGAAAATACCGCTCAACGCTTTGCTATTTTAATGAATTCCTGTGCTAGCACTCAGGCTATTTACCAAGCCTATACGGTTGAACAACAGTTAACATTAAAGCAAGAAATCGATGCGGGCGATTTAGATGCGGTACTTAAACGCTTTAACAGGTGTTTTTTAACTGAAACTACGACAGCATTGGCACGTGAGTTAAATGAACAGATCGCTCTTAGCACAAAAGCCCTGTTTTTAGCCTGGATCGGAGGGCTAGCTCCCTCGCCTATCCTGTTAGAAGTACACTGGCGTAATCTTAAAAAAACGTGGCGTGGAGATAATCCTGAATGTCATGACGCTCGGCAACAGCAGCGCGTTTTGTCATTACCATTAACCAAAACAGACAAAAGAAAGGCTCAGCAACAGCAACTACTGTTAACTTTACGCCGTGCTTATGTGAACAATGTCGCACTGTCAAAAAACAAAAAAAAGACTTGGCGTGAGGCTAATGCTGAATCTCATGAGGCTTGGCAACAACAAGTACTGCTAGCCTTAAGCCATGGTGACGTGAGAAAGGCAGCGCGGTTATTCGTATTGAGTGAAGGCGCCACCGTCTACTTAGTGCCTGAATTGGAAAAAATAATAACTCAAGGTCGCACCGATGCTATTGACCATTGCCTTAAACAACTACCTAGCTGGAACACCATAACCAATGAAAACCAAATAGCTGTGCATCAACGCCTTCAACAAGGCGCGATTACCCCCGTGACGCTATCGACCCTGCTAACCGATTACCCACAAGCATTGAGTCAGCCCACCGACGACTATTTAAAGCGTTACTTGCGTTTTGGTTTAGCAGTGGATGCCTGTGATACTGAACAACACACGACCCTATTATTCCAAGCGATCAAAATGTTAGCTGCCAGCGAAAACCAGCCACGTGAAAGCAGCGAAAATGTGTACCGGATCATTCAATATTTAATCAATGCCGGTGCAACGATCAGAATAAGCAACACGGAAGTGCAGTTAAATACCCCGCTGGCTTATGTACAAGCGCATCATGAACTTCATCCAGAAAACAAACGCTGGCAAGCAATTCAACAAGCACTCGAAACGATCGTCAATTGGCTCGAATTGCAAGAAGGTGAAGATATTATTTTTGACATGATTAATCGCATTTATGAAGAAGTCGATCACTACAAGGTAATGTTTTACGCATCGAGCTTTAATCCGTTAAGAAATCTTATTTCTCAGTTTAATTGGCTATTGCGTCCCCGTGAAATTCAAATCGCACGCGAAAAAGGCATTCGCGATTATCCCCGTGAATTTGAAGCATTATTGATGGATCGCTTTCATCTCAAAGACAATCTGAAAAAACTCAAAGATCAAGCCCAAGCTTCGCCAACACGCTTAAAAATGGGCCAATTAGACACGGGTATTTTTAAAAGTATTGAAACCTGTGAACGACAACTCAATGCCGGTATTCCACAAGAGAATTCAACATTAACCATGGCTCCTGAAGCAAAGCAACGTCGTGTTCAAAACAAATCGAGTTGGAGCGAGACTTTTTTTGGCAATAACAACCCCCCTTTTGTTAATCCTAAAGAGGCTGCTAAGAAATTGCAAGTAGAAGCTATTACCACTAAGGGAGAATTGCTAACGATACAAAAGCGATTAGCGAGAGCCAATGGATTAGTTGAACAATGCAGTGAACAAAATAATAACTCCATTGGCAAAAGCCAAGCTACGGCACCACCGGCTGTCATGACAACGGTATCGACAATGCATCAAGCGCATAGGATCCCAAGAATACCTTTAAGTCAATTCATGCCAGAAGCATTGGCTAAGCAAGCTAAAAATAGCTATAATGTTGGCCGAAAGGATTCTAAATAACGCTCATGGATAAGAGAATTGAGTATGCATCGTGACAACTGAAGCATTGCCGTCGGGCGAAAATTGGCTTTTAGGTATATTCCATGGCTTTATACAGGCTTATCGCTATTGTTTAATGCTTGCCAAAGCGGCTTGCGGTCAGGTAGTAAAATGGCTACGAGCAGCTCAATCCACGAGGCCTGCAGACGTCCCAACAGCAACGAAATACGACAAAAATGCTTCGGTTAGTATCCCTGTTGCTGAATGTCATGCCGTTGAGCCTAAATCGAATAAAAATTCACTGTTACCGACACCTTTTGCATCCAGAGTTAATGTCACCTCTCATGATTCATCGAATGCCAAGTGTTTTTTACAACCCACTAAAAAGCCATTGCCACCAACAACCGCTCCTAAGTCTAACATCGCTACTGCATTAATCGTTCCTGCAAAAAAAACTACCGGGCAATTCTTTAACACTTATACGCATATGGTCGCGCCTGTTACGAATTTTTTTACGGCATTATTACCTAAAAAAAAACCCAAAGAAATTATTTTTCTCGATGAAAATTTCGATAATAAGACACTGAAGTTAATACAGTGTACCGTTGAAGTTGAACGAATTCTTGCTTTATGGCAGCAGTGGGAAAGGGTGCAATCAAATGGGTGGCTTAGTGAACCCTTTAAAAAGAACCAACAGGAAGAAATTTTTTCGATTATTCTCTATTGGGGTTTAACGCAAAAATTATCAGCCGAACCAGCTAATCTCGCTGATTTTACAAAAAAAAACAGATTCGCTTATTTTCAAAAAATATTGTTTTGTCATAGTGATACGTTTGATCGTTATAATGGCAATACCTATTACGGCCCAAAAGCTGAAAAAGTTAAAGCACGATACAATGCAGCTTTTGGGATTATCAACACAGCTATCAACGAATGGAATAATCAGGAGCCAACGACTTATTCAGATATTAGAAAAGATATGGCACAATTTTATGATGCAACGAGAATACTTTATTATTACAAGACTGAATTAGATAAAGCTAATAAAGAACTTGCTAGCGCCGAAGAAAAAGCAGCTGCTTTAATGAAACAATCCCCTTCTAATGACAGCTTAGCTTCTGGATATACCTCTGCAGAATCAGCTGTTTCTTCCAATGCCAACAGCCCTCGTTCAGACCATAGCGATTCTGATTCAAATTCAGCACGGTCTTTCTCAAATGATAGCTTTATGACGCCCGCTGCAGGATTGGCTCATGCTCAACCTGCCATGAATTCCAGTAGGGTTAAGCCTACCACCCTGGAAGCCAATGCAATAACACTAAATACCGACGCTAATCACGCAAGGGCTTGTCAATAATAACGCTTGATGAAAATTTCCCAGCCCAAAAATTAACCTAACTTAAAAATTGATCACCCAGGAATCACCATGACCCAATGCCCTTACATGACCACTGCTGCCGGCACACCCATCAGTGACAATCAAAACAGTTTAAGCGCTGGCCCGAAAGGCCCGCTGTTGATGAGCGATCATCAATTGATGGAAAAAATGGCCCATTTTAATCGTGAACGCATACCAGAGCGGGTGGTGCATGCCAAAGGAGCAGGTGCTTATGGTCACTTCACCGTTACCCACGATATTAGTCACTATACGTGTGCCAAATTATTTGCCAATATCGGCAATCAATGCGACGTGTTTTTACGCTTTTCGACCGTGGCTGGCGAATCAGGGTCAGCCGACACAGTGCGTGATCCACGCGGTTTTGCGGTAAAATTTTATACTGAAGGTGGTAATTGGGATCTGGTCGGTAACAATACCCCAGTGTTTTTTGTGCGTGATCCTTTAAAATTTTCTGATTTCATTCATTCGCAAAAACGGGATCCTGGCACTGGTTTGCGCGACAATACCCTACAATGGGATTTCTGGAGTTTATCCCCGGAATCCTTACATCAAAACACGATTTTGTTTTCAGAGCGCGGCATCCCCGCCACTTATCGACACATGGATGGCTTTTCTTCCCATACCTATAGCTTATGGACAGCAAAAGGCGAACGTTTTTGGGTTAAATGGCATTTTAAAACAGCACAAGGCATTCAATGTTTAAGCAATAGTGAAGCCGCAGCGTTGGCTGGAACCGATCCCGATTATCACCGCCGTGATTTACAAGAAGCCATTCAGCAAGGAAATTTCCCACAATGGCGCACATTTGTGCAAATCATGCCTGAACTTGACGCGACCACGTATGCGATCAATCCTTTTGATCTTACCAAAGTCTGGCCCCATAACGATTATCCTTTGGTAGAAGTTGGTCTACTTGAACTCAATCGTAATCCTAACAATGTGTTTGCTGAAACGGAACAAGCGGCGTTTGAACCCAGCAATGTTCCCATCGGCATGGGGGTCTCACCGGATAAAATGCTCCAAGCACGCTTATTGTCTTATCCCGATGCACATCGCTATCGCATCGGCATCAATTACAGCCAATTAGCCGTCAATAAAGCCCACTGCCCTGTTCATACGTATCATCGTGATGGGCAGACACGGTTTGACACTAATGGGGGATCTTCCGTTAATTACCAACCCAATAGTTTTCACGGCCCGATCGATACTTATCCCCTCAAAGAACCACCGTTAAAAATTTGCGGGGATGCGGATCGCTATGATCATCGGGTCGCTAATGATGATTATTCACAAGCCGGTAATTTATATCGTTTAATGGATGAAAAACAAAAAACACTATTGATCAACAATTTAGTGGCAGCTCTTGAACACGTGCCCCTCTTTATTCAAGAGCGCCAATTAGAACATTTTTATAAAGCCGATCCCGATTATGGTTATCGTATCGCACTGGCTTTAAATCTTAACAATACCAGTAAAGATTAGCCGTTTTTTTTGACCCCCAGGGTTGACCTGACTGTTGAGCAGCCACATTGTCAGGCTGCCCCAATGACGGATAAGGATAGCCCATAGCCAAATTAGGTTGTGGATACAAAGGATAAGCTTGCACTGGCGACGGATAAAACACTAAAGTCGCCGCAATAGGTGCTATAACGTGCTGCTGATAAACTGTCACTTGATCCATGGATAATTCATGAGGGTAATGCGTGAAATTGATGGAATGCATTGCCAAATTATTCAAATAAACGGCATTCCGACAAGCAACTGTTTCATTAAGTATTAACCCATCAGCACTTATTGAAGATCTAACGTATTGTAAGTTAATCACTGGACGCGCTTCAGGAGCAGCACGTAAATGCATAAGATTGCCTAATATTAATGAACAGTTATTAGCAGCAAAGCGTTTAAAATAACTGGTCCAATAAGCTGCATAATACAAAACGGAAGGTGGTAATGGTCTCTGAACTTTAAAAGCTTGATCACTGTCGTAAATCACTTGCCTTATTAAGGTATTACGCAACGCTCTATCTTTAGTTTCCAAACAATCTAATGGTTCAAACAATTTTTCCAGTAAAAATCCATCGAATACAGTCGCATTATCAACAGCATGGCCATTAAAAAACAACTTTACCATTAACGTATACAATAAATCTGCATTTAACTTACTAAAATGATTTTCTTTTTTAAACATGCTTTGTATTGCTTCTTTCACACCTTCTTTGAAATGAAATTCACTCGCTGACACTAAACCAATAGCCCAAGGAATCACACTGGCATCCTTGGCAATCAAGTCAGCGGCATTCGACGTTAATGCTAAACGCTTAATTTTCGTATCGGCTTGGGTATTTTCATCAAAATAATGCATTTGTTTATGTAATAAATCGTAATATTGTTTAGCAATCGTAAAACTGGCTAATGCCGCATGCTCTGCCAATGTCAATTTAGCGAAAATAAATTCAACATTTACGACACTGCTTGCCATAGCACGCTCGAAAGAGACTAAAGTATAGGCAATATTAGCTTTGTCTTTTGTGTATGCTGTTTTTTTTCGCCAAGCTGGGTGAGTTGCCAATACTTGCAGAAAAGTCGTCATTTTAGTTTGATCAAGTGGATCAAGACTTGGTATAAACACATCAATATCGCCAGGGGGATGGTTGCTGCCATGTTTTTTATAATGGCAACTGCCATTCACATAACCATTAAGCGCTATTAAGTGTAACTGTTCAGCGATCTCATTCATCACACCTTGAAAGTCCAGTGATAAATGCGAAAAATGCTGTTCAATGCTAACGATAACCATTTCTTTACGACTAATGTTTAATGACGTTTTCCTACATTCAAGCGCTATCGACGGCACTTCCTCGCTGACAGCAAGCATAATCATTTCTGGTTCAAAAGTTTTTGACGTGCTTACGGTAATAGGCTCTGTCGCAGGCTTCGTATTTTCGGCTATTAAGGGGAAATTTTTGATGCAAGGGGCATCGCCTGGCGTCAGCGGCATTATAGCTACTTTTTTAGTAGCTGGCATAATGAGGGTACGTTGAAGAGGATTGTTAGTCAATTCTACAGTTATTTTCGGCTTAACTGTTTGCTCAAGCTTGTTATTTTTAGCCTTTTTTTTATCTTTTACCACGCTTTCCCAGGGAATATCTGCAGATTCGGGTGTAACAGATGAGCTAGGTGATAAGCTTTTTTTAAAGATTTCTGTGCTGTTACGCAGCTCGTCTGAATCACTCGCTAATACTGGACTAACTGGATGATTGGGTATAATTGTCAAGTCAATATTTTCAACAGTAGCTTGAATCATTTCCAACATCGGTTCAATGTCAACGGGTATTTGAATATCACCGATGGTAACACTACCACTATCTGCTTCGACAAGACTTTCTTTTACGCTATGCTCTTCGGCAATAATTACTTCATTCGCTTGAATCACTTTCGAATCATTTTCACTAATCATGGCTGCATCAGTTAATGCATTGACTGCATCCATCGAGTCACTTGTTAACAATAAAGTCCTTTCTTCATTTGCATTTACCTCTGTATCTTCCTGAAAATTATTCTTCTGCTTAGCTTTTTGTTTTAATCTTTTTTTACGAAGATCAATTCTTGATTTTTCGTATTTTTTCTCCAGTTTTGGTATTTCAATTGCTAACTTATCACAATAAGCTAAGGATTTAATTTTTTCTT
>CAISUE010000047.1 GCA_903888615.1 uncultured Gammaproteobacteria bacterium | reverse complement strand
TTTTGAAAAATGAAACCACGTTCAAAGGTGGCTTGCGACGAAAACAACGTAAAGCCTTGATGGACAAGAATTACCTCAACCTAATACTGGCAAAGGTTTAAGATGCGTTTGCCCTGTTAATGAATCAGGGCCGGGGTTATTCCAGCTATTCACTATTTAGCGTAGGCAATGCGTTCGATATTCGTTTATGAACAACTGTGAAAAGACACAACGACCGTTTGTGACAGTGTGTATTCACGCAGGTAACTGCTAAACTAACCACTTAGGCATGGCTTAAGTGGTTCTCTCTTGACATTTGTGCTTAAGCGTAGATAATAACGATTATCATTTACATTTAGAAAAGGCTTTATTATGGTGTTATCTGAATTAGCAGTAGGGGCGAGCGCATGTATCACCGGTTATTGTACAGCCCATACTGTGTACCGTCATAAATTATTGTCTTTAGGTTTAACGCGCGGCACAACATTAGTGCTAGAACGTAAAGCACCTTTGGGCGATCCGTTGCAAATTCGGTTACGCGGTTTTTCATTGTCGTTGCGTAAAGAAGAAGCTCAGATGATTTGTATCGAATTGAAATCCTTATGAACCAATCTTTGAAAGTTGCGTTAATCGGTAATCCCAATTGCGGCAAAACCACTATTATCAATGCACTGACCAACAGTAAATTGCGCGTCGGGAATTGGCCGGGGGTAACGGTCGAGAAAAAAAGTGGTTTTTTTAACACGGCTGCAAGTACGGTGGAAGTTATCGACTTGCCAGGAACGTATTCGTTAACCTCCGTTGGTGATGCGCGTAGTTTAGATGAACATATCGCTTGTGACTTTATCACCACTGAACATGTCGATGTGTTAGTGAATGTGTTGGATGCCTCAAGTCTTGAACGCAATCTTTATTTAACGACGCAATTACTCGATATGAAAGTGCCGATGATCGTGGTGTTGAATATGATCGATATTGCGCAGGCACGTCAATTAATCATTAATAGTGAGCAGTTAGCGCAAGCATTAGGTTGCCCTGTTATTGGCATCGAATCAGCCAATCCTGCCAGTGTAAATCGCTTAAGAACCGCCATCGTTAACGCTGCTCAAGCACACACAGTTCCTACTGGCCAAGTGTTATTTCCAGACGCCCTTGAACATGTGCTTGATACTTTAACGCCAGCTATTCAAGCGTGTTTCCCACAACAGCCGCTTCAAGCACGGGCTTTTACCATCCGTGCGCTGGAACAAGATACACGATTGACTGCCCAATGGGATAATGCGTTATTAAACCATATTGCGCATGAACGACAGGCGCTGGAACAAACGTTAGAAGACCTTGATTTAATCGTGGCGGATGCCCGCTATGCGTTTGTTCATGATGTATGTCAACAGGTGGTAACAAAGCCTAGTTTAGCGATAAATAGTAAAACCCAATGGCTCGATAAAATCATTTTAAATCGTTGGCTTGGCATTCCTATTTTTTTGCTCGTTATGTATTTGATGTTTTTAATAGCCATCAATGTCGGCGGCGCTTTTCAAGATTTTTTTGATATGAGTACCGATGCAGTCTTTGTTCAAGGCTTGGGGCAAGGGCTTCACGCCTTGGGGCTGTCCGATTGGTTGGTGGCGCTTATTGCCGATGGCGCAGGCAAGGGCTTAAATACCACCCTGACGTTTATTCCGGTCATTGGCATGATGTTTCTCTGCTTAGCCTTTTTAGAAGGCTGTGGTTATATGGTGCGCGCGGCGTTTGTGATGGATCGGGTCATGCAATGGTTAGGCTTACCCGGTAAAGCCTTTGTGCCGATGATTGTCGGGTTTGGCTGTAATGTACCCGCGATTATGGCAGCGCGGACGCTTGAAAGCCAACGCGATCGTATTTTAACCGTATTGATGGCACCTTTCATGTCTTGTAGCGCCAGGTTAGCGATTTTTGCCGTTTTTACCGCTGCTTTTTTCCCCCTCGGTGGTCAAAACATGGTGTTTGCTCTGTATTTGATTGGGATTGTTATGGCAGTTTTTACCGGTTGGTTATTGCGCAATACCTTGTTAAAAGGTAAGTCGACGCCGTTTATCATGGAAATGCCTCCTTATCATTTACCGAGTGTTAAATTACTCTTTGTACAAACGTGGTTGCGATTAAAAATGTTTTTATTCAAAGCCGGTAAATTGATTATCCCCATTTGTATGTTGATCGGTACCTTGAATGCGGTGACTTTACATGGGCTCAGCACTGAAGATGCCGATAGTCATTCCCTGTTATCCATTGTCGGCAAACAGGTTACGCCGGTTTTTACGCCTATGGGTATTCAACGTGATAATTGGCCTGCAACCGTCGGTTTATTAACCGGGACCTTAGCTAAAGAAGTGGTGGTGGCAACCTTAAATACCTTGTATGCTCAAGCCGGACATTTAGCGCAAGCCACCAAAGCCCCAGTGAATTTATGGTCGCAATTAACAGAGGCGCTACAAACCATTCCGGATAATCTTGCCGGTTTATCGAATGCCTTTGCTAATCCCATTGCCGCCAGTGTGCCAGAACACAGTGTGGATGCTGGCGTTTATGGGCAAATAGTCGATCGGTTTCAAACCAAAGCGGCGGCTTTTTCTTATTTATTATTTATTTTACTTTATGTCCCTTGCGCTTCGACCATCGCTGTGATGGCGAAAGAATTGAATCGTGGCTGGGCGTTGTTTTCTGTGTTATGGTCAATTGGTTTAGCGTATGGGACAGCGGTGTTATTTTATCAAGGTGCGACCTTTGTTGAGCATCCGGAACAATCGCTCTTGTGGTTCACTGTTATTGCATTGGCTTTTATTATGACGATTTGGCGTATGCGTTGCACCATGATTAAAGGCTAATGGGTGATAACGCAGGTTAAAAATAGCGAATCATTAAAATCTAGTCTCTAGTTTCTAGTGTCGTATCGGAGTTACTTCATGTCACCCATGCAGCGATTAAAAGAACATTTGCTCGGTGTTAAAAGCGCTAATATCCTCGAACTCAGTCACCATGCCGGTGTTGATATCGATGTCGCACGCGATATTTTGCAACACTTCATTCATAAAGGTTATGTGCGCCTTAATCCGGCTCCAGTAACCTGTGGTAAATGCACTAAATGCAATCCTTTAACATCGGAAATTTATCTGTGGCTAGTATGAAACTGGTATTTTTGGGTGGTGGTAATATGACGCGGGCGATCGCAACCAGTTTAATTCACGAGGGTTATGATGCCAAGCACATCACCGTGATCGATCGCCATGCAGAGAAACGCGCATTTTTTGCCGAAACCCTGGGTGTGTCAGTAGCCGTTAGTATCGATCATTATTCGGCGCCTTTTGATATCCTCGTTTTAGCGATTAAACCCCAAGGTGCTGAAGTCGTATGCCGATCATTGCCATCACACTTAAGCATATCGCAGCCATTAATTCTTTCTGTGTTAGCAGGGGTGACGGTAGCTAGTTTAGAAGCATGGTTGAATCAACCTTTGGCGATCGTGCGAGCAATGCCCAACACACCTGCCATTATTCAAGCTGGTGCAACGGGTTTATTTGCTAATGCCTATGTTACGCAAATCCAAAAAAGTGCTATTGAAAGCTTAATGGCAGCAATGGGTATTTTTGCGTGGGTCGAAACAGAAGCTTTATTGGAAGTGATCACAGCGCTATCAGGTAGTGGACCTGCTTATTATTTTTACTTTATTGAATGCCTACAACAAATTGCTACTGACATGGGTTTACCACCGATTTTAGCGGATAACTTTGCCCGTCAAACGGCGTTTGGTGCTGCAACATTAGCAAGAACCAGCGATTTAAGCTTAAATGATTTACGCGCTCATGTAACGTCTAAAAAAGGCGCCACAGACGCAGCCATTCAATCGATGCAGCAGCAAGGTTTAAAAACGTTATTAGTCAATGCGATGCAAGCGTGTCGTCAACGTGCGATTGAGTTGGGTAAACTTATTTAGTTAAACCAAGTGTATTTTATAATAAATGCTACCGTTAAGACGACGAGCGTGCTATTCAAATCGCGATAACGTCCACTGAATAGCTTAATAAGCGTATAGGCGATGAAGCCAAAAGCAATGCCATCGGCAATCGAAAAAGTCAGTGGCATGGTTAACACGGTGATCATCGCGGGTGCATATTCAGTAACATCCGTCCAATCAAGATCTGCGATAGATTTACTCATGAGCAATGCCACATAAATTAACGCAGGTGCGCTGGCATACAGTGGAATTGAAGTAGCCAGTGGTTCAAAAAATAGCGTGAGTAAAAAAAGTAATCCGACCACGCAAGCCGTAAGCCCTGTGCGGCCGCCCATTTTCACACCTACCATACTTTCTAAATAACTGGTAGTGCTGGAGGTTCCTAAAACTGCACCGACAAGGATGGTGGCACTGTCGACGAACATTGCTTGTTTCATGCGTGGTAATTGACCCTCAGCATTCATTAAACCTGCGCGATAACCAATGCCCATCAAGGTGCCAGTGGCATCAAATAAATCGACAAATAAAAAAGCAAAGATAATCGTGAGCAAGCCTAGATTAAATGCTCCTTTAAAATCCATTTGTCCTAGGGTGGGTAAAATACTCGGTGGTAGGGCAATAATGCCATGAAAATGGCTGTAACCCAATAAAACACTAATTAAGGTAATGCTTAAAATACTCAGTAAAATAGCGCTGATAAAACCTAGGGCTTCAAGCGCAATCATAATGAAAAAACCTAATATAGCCAGTAATACGGTCGGTTGATGCAAGTTACCGAGTGTTACTAAGGTTGTCGTACTCGATACAATTAAGCCGGAATTTTTAAAGCCGATGATGGCTAAAAATAAACCAATGCCAGCGATCATCGCCATTTTTAGAGAATGGGGGATGCATTGAATTAGGTAACGCCGCAGCGGTGACAGACTAAGGGCTGTAAAAATCAGCCCAGAAACAAAGGCCGCACCTAAGGCGACTTGCCAACGGTGACCTGCTCCTAAAACGATGCCATAAGTGAAATAAGCATTTAAACCCATACTGGGTGCGATGGCGATAGGGTAATTGGCAAGTAAGCCCATACTCGCTGAACCAATAGCAGCAGCAAGGCAGGTAGCAACAAATGCTGCGCCTTGATCGATCCCGGCTAAGGCAAGAACAGCGGGATTAACCAGGCAAATATACGCCATGGTGAGAAACGTTGCTATGCCCGCGAAGACTTCGATTTTGATAGTGGTATGGTGTTCGCTTAATTTAAAAAAATGTCTGAGCATCGGGAGGGGCTATTTAAAAACAAGACGGTTATCATAGCATGTGAAGTTCTGCCATAGCTGATAAAAACGGCCACTTCTTTAGCTAATGAATCACAAAAACAGTCGCTTAAGTTATTAAATAAGCTTATAATCCTTTCCCGTTTTACCCTATTAAAACGGAACCTCTCAGTTATGCCTCGTTATATCTTTATCACCGGTGGTGTCGTCTCTTCTTTAGGCAAAGGTATTGCCGCAGCTTCTTTAGCCGCTTTGTTAGAAGCGCGTGGTTTGAATGTCACCATGCTTAAATTAGATCCTTATTTAAATGTTGATCCTGGTACGATGAGCCCTAGTCAACATGGTGAAGTGTTTGTCACTGAAGATGGCGCTGAAACCGATTTAGATTTGGGGCATTATGAACGTTTTATTCGTGTACCGATGGCAAAAAAGAATAATTTCACTTCTGGAAAAATTTATGCCAATGTGTTGCGTAAAGAACGCCGTGGTGATTACTTAGGCGGTACCGTTCAAGTTATTCCCCATGTCACTGATGAAATTCAACGCTTAATTGCCCTTGGTGCCGAAGGCAGTGATGTGGCATTGGTGGAAATCGGCGGAACGGTCGGTGATATTGAATCTTTGCCTTTTCTCGAAGCTATTCGTCAAATGCGCATGAAATTGGGTTCGAGCAATACTTTATTTATTCATTTAACTTTGGTGCCGTATTTAGCGACTGCCGGCGAAATCAAAACCAAACCGACGCAACATTCGGTTAAAGAATTGCGTTCTATCGGTATTCAACCGGATATTTTAATTTGTCGCTCGACTATGGAAATCCCCGAAGCTGAACGCATTAAAATCGCACTGTTTACCAATGTCGAAGCACGTGGGGTAATTAGTTTGATCGATGCGCCGAGTATTTACCAAATTCCGTTTGAATTACATAAGCAACAAGTGGATCAAATCAGCGTCGAAAAATTGCAGCTAGAAACCAAGCCGATTGATATGCGCGAATGGCAAGCCGTGTTAGATGCCCAAGCTAATCCTGTCCATACAGTCACTATCGCGATGGTTGGTAAATATGGCAGTTTGATGGATTCGTACAAATCATTGATTGAAGCTTTTACCCATGCTGGTTTAAAAACCCGTACGAAGATTAAAATCGACTATATCGATGCTGAAGAACTGGAAACCAATGGGGTTGAAGCGCTGCGCCATGTATCAGGTATTTTAGTGCCCGGTGGTTTTGGCGATCGTGGTGTGGAAGGAAAAATTTTAGCAGTTCAATATGCACGTGAACAGAATATTCCTTATTTGGGTATTTGTTTGGGGATGCAAATCGCTTTGATTGAATATGCCCGTCATGTTTTGGGTTATTCGGATGCTAATAGTACAGAATTTTCTAAAAATACCAAACATCCGGTGGTCGGTTTGATCAGTGAATGGCAAGATGCCACGGGCGTTACAGAAACGCGCAATGAGCATTCCGATTTAGGTGGCACAATGCGTTTAGGTGGGCAAATGTGTGTGTTAAAAGAGCAGAGTCTTGCCCGTGATGTTTATCAGCAAGCACAAATTCGTGAACGTCATCGGCATCGTTATGAAGTGAATAACCATTATGTCAGTGCTTTTGAACAAGCGGGCTTAATAGTGTCGGGTCGCTCAGTGGATGGATTATTGGTGGAAATGATTGAATTGCCAAACCATCCTTGGTTTATCGGTTGCCAATTCCATCCAGAATTCACCTCTAATCCACGTGATGGGCATCCGTTATTCAGCCGTTTTATAGACGCCTGTTTGCGTTATCAAGCTCAATAAAAGGTATTTTTTAGGGGGACAGGCATGTATAAATGGCTAACATTCCTCTGGTTACTGGGTGTACTTACCCTAGAGCTCGCTTGCAGTAAACCAGCGGCGGTGCAAAGAAATGCGCCACCGCTGATATTGTCATTGCCTACCTTGGCGTTGAAAGCCAATGGCTTTGATCGTGTCATTACGATCAAAGCATCAACTGCTGTTAAACACGTGAAATACACACTGGCCCCTGCCTTGCCCACAGGCTCACGCATTTCACCCGCTGATTGTGGCGATATGAAAGCCGGTGGTACCTGTGAACTCACCATTCATCCAGGCTCTAAGCCTAGTGCAGCGGCGGGTGTTGCATCAAAGCCAAGTCGGCTTCGTATACAAGGTGTCAATACACCCGCGTTAACCACTGAAGTCACTATTTTAGCTTATGGCAGTTATTATCAACAAGGCTATGTGTTTGCCCTAAATGACTCTACCCCAGCACATCAAAGTGTTGGTGCTACGATGATGGCTTTAACGGATAACCATAGGCAAATGGCATGGCACCAAGGTGCAATCTTGGCAACGAAAGCGATGAGTTTGACGAATGGTGCTCTTAATACGCTAAAAATTCATGCGCACTACCCAACTGAATTGAATGCAGTTAACTTATGCGCGACTTACACGATTGATGCGTCAAGCCATTCGCCGTGTCAAGCAGGCGCTGTTTGTTATAGTCATTGGTACTTGCCGAGTATCTGTGAGTTGGGGCCTGCTGCAGAACAAGCAGATTGTGCGCAAAAGACTGCCAATATTGTGACTAACGTCGTGTTAACGCCTTATGGTTTGGGGGATTTGTCGGGTGCTTATTGGAGTTCAACTGAAATTAATGCTGGTACTGCGTGGGTGCAGAATTTTGTTCAAGGCGATGCCAATGCGCAACTGTCGATGGCTAAAGATTTTCAATTATCGGTCCGTTGTGTGCGCAATTCAAATAGCTAAGTCGCTCTCTATAATAAACTGTTATTTCCTTCAGTGTAATGAGGAAGCTTTATGATCTTGCCCCGAAAAGTTGGACACATTACTAAGCGACTTTTTTTACTTCAAAATCAATCGGGCTCATATAGCCTAATTTAGAATGAAGTCGGCTACGATTGTAATACACTTCGATATACTCAAACACCTGATTTTTTATTAACGCACGTGTCGTTAAGGCTTCACCATGAATAGCTTCGACCTTGAAACTATGATTCCAGCTTTCCATAGCAGCATTATCTGACGCCACCACCACGTTTACTCATGCTGCATGTTAAGCCATGTTTTTTTAAAGGCTTTTGATAATCATGTGAACAATATTGGCTGCCTCGATCAGAATGGACAATAACACCACGGGGCATTTTACGTCGCCACAAAGCCATCATAAGCGCATCAGTAACCAAGGGCGTTGTCATGCGCTCTGATATTGCCCAGCCCACTACCATACGTGAGTATAAGTCCATAACCACCGCTAAATACAACCAACCTTCGCTAGTCCAAATGTAAGTGATGTCGCTAACATATTTCTCATCAGGCTTACTGGCTTCAAAGTTTTGTTGCAATAGGTTTGGTGCAACGGGTAATTTATGATCACTGTTCGTCGTTGCTTTATATTTTTTAGCAGCACGAGCACGCAAAGCATTTATACGCATAATTCTAGCCACGCGATGCTTGCCAACACTCAGCCCTTGTGCTTTTAAACGATGCGTAATGCGAATAGCGCCTGCTCGTTCTTTTTCCTTCCTTTTTTTGTCTGGACATAAGGGTCCACTTTAGGCGCCTAGTGAATCCTTTCAAGCGGGCGGATTGAAAGAGTGATAACAAAAAAGTAACGGTTGAGGATTCAGCAGCCGTATTAAAGATGGGGGCTATAAATTCATTTCTTTTGAAACTACCCCCTTCGTGGCTAAAGAAAACCTAAGTCTTGTTTAAGTTTTCTAGTGGTTTTAAGTTCATCTCTGCTGCTAAACTTGAAGATAAGGACTCTTGTCTCGTAGTACTCTGTGTTGATGAAATAACTTCTGCATAGCAAACAGGCATTGTAACTGCTTCGGCAGGAACTGGTTCTGCCAAGCGAAGATCTTTAACAATTACGTAATCCGCTATATATTTGTTGTGCTTAATTTTGATGTCAAGCACACTATCGCCATCGTTTAAAACAATGTAATGGTCTTTGTTGATTTTTATACATTGAATATTTTGATTATTAATCGCATCAATATAGACAATGCCACGTACTAATTTACTGCTATTTAAATTGAAGCCTAATTCGCTCAACATATTAGCGGTCGGCCCATCTCTATGTGACAAAACGTAACTTCCAATAGGAATCTTGGCTTTAAGGCTAAAATCGATTAAATAATAATCAATAATATTTCCATGTGCGTCTTTAACTTTCATAAGTGTTTGCCTCTATATTAAAGATACTAAAAATATATAATCAGTGACGTCAAGTCATTTAAAAATTTAATGCAATAAATATTAAAATGAAACAAGCAGCATCACATTTTTAGAATGCTTAGTTACGCCATTAAGTGTTCAGTAGTTTGTCAGATTTCAATGTTCGTGAAAATTTTATCAAATTTACCTTAAGGCTTTATTAACAATAAAAATTATTTTTTAGGTGTCCTCTAAAAAGCAATTTTTTATTTGACAAAGCTAATATGCCCTATGTCGCTGTTAATGCACTGTACGAAGTTTTTGATGTTGCAACCAGCACAGCAGCGAATAGGTCTCGTCAAATTCGGGGGGTGCTGCACATGAACCCTTGGGATTATCGTTGGTTGCTCCTTGCGCGCCTGCAAGATTCCCCGTTCATTTGGATGATTACTGTTGATGGCTTTATCATTGATGTGCGCACAGCATCGCGTAACATTCAATTGTTAGCATTGGAAAAGGGTTTGATTCCTTTCTTATCTAGTGATTGTCATGAACCTTGAGTATGATCTATCTGGCTATTTCGCGACACCGACAACTTACCCCCAAAGACTGTGGGTTAAGTTGTGGGTAAGTTATCAATAAATGACTAAGAGGTATGCCCAGCTTATTGTCAATGACGGTTGATTAAAGTTTAAGCAATGTGAAGCGATTTGTTTTTGTTACTCAGGTTATCGCCATTATTGTCAGGGCAATGGCAGTTAAGAACCCCTGGATTAAGACCATTAACGTAGTTAAGAAAAGCTGAGAGTGACTTTTTTATACAGGCATTGGAAGAGAGAGAACTTGCTTAAAAATAAGGTTGCGACAAAGCTGGTGGAATCGTAATGGGTTAGTGAGCAATGCTTCTTTGCGCTGCTAAGCCATTGCGCATTATAGATAGCGTTAATGTTAAGAGTAATATAGTGTTTAATGCATTACTGATACTGATTTCACCGTAAAGAAAAACATAATTTTTAGGAATGAGTAATAAACCAAACAGGATTGTATAAAATAACTCTTGTTGGCGGTGAAAAGTATCGTTGGCATTGACAAAGTAATAAATGGGTAAAAAAAGCAATAGCTGTCGATAATCAAGCGCAATTTGCGGTAATAATAAAATGCTGGTAGTTAAAACCGTTAATTGTCGCCACAGAATTTTTTCATAAAAGATAACATAGATGGATATGCCCGTTAATAATATCAAGGCGATTATGCTGTAATAACCTGTTGTTATCGTGCACGTGGGGTAATAGGGATTCCAAGGTATGCGTTGTGTCATTAAATAAAATGTTTTAAAAAATTCATATAAGCTGCTGTTATGTTGCATAGAGAGATTACTTAACATAAGCTGATCGTTGAAGCCATTTAAATTGCGCAGCAACAAACTTAAGTTCGTTAAAATAGGTCCTTTGAATAACACTAAACTTAACACGGTTAAACCGAGTGTTGCTGCGATAAATATAAAAAAATCTTCGTATCGCTTATTACTTAAAAAGAGTAAAGAAAAAATACCCGGATAACCTTTCATTGCCGTTGCCATAGCCAACCACAAGATACTCAATAAAAAGTGTTTTTTTTGAAAATGAATAACAAATAAGCAGGTGAAAATAAAAATCAACGTATCGATATTGCCACGCTGTAGACAAAATAACACAGGATAAGCGAGGATGGGGAAACTCATTACTTGAAGATAATAACAAGGTTTTTCAGAAAAACGAATTTTTTTATCGATAAAAAAATGATAATTGAATAATCCAAAACCAATTAAAAACACAGAAAAATAACTATACAGTGCGGCATTAATCGCGCAGTGTTTGAATAAAAAAAACGGTACATAAGCAAAAGGAAAATAAATACCGAGTAAGGGATAAGGGTTATGGTCATAAGCAGGCAACCAAACAGTCGTAAAATCAGCGTAGTAAATTAATTCAGGACGCTGATAAAAATCAAAAGGATAAGGTGCATGGTGCCCATGAAGCGCCATAAGAGAAAAAATAGCTGCGATAATACTGCCACCGATAAGGATAAAACTTAAGGTGCGTATTTTATGATAAGAATTCATGTGAAAATCATGAAGAAGTTTTTATATCAAGGGGTTTTAACGTCGCTAAGCGTAGTAACGCTTGTTGTAAGGCAGGATGGCTGCAAAGCTCAGCGGCATTTAAACAAGCGGCACGGGCATCAGGGCTTAATTCAACGCTAGGATTGTTCGCTTGATTAGGCCCAGGAGCTTTAGGACTGAAAACAATCTCGATTTGATGCAATTGTTTGAACGGTGAAATATTGCGTAATTGTTGTAAAAGATGTGGCCGCAAAAAACGTAATTGCGTTAAAAAAATTGGTTCACTGACACTGATGACTAATAAATCCTGGTTAAGATCATGACGTACCACTTGGCAAATCCTGTTGAGTGGCTCAGGTAAATAGTGTTGTAATAAGAGCGATAGGCGGTTTAAGGCAGCCACTTTGTGTTGCAATTGCGCCAGCGAACTTTGCCGATCTTGCAGATAATTCGGTAATTTTTTCATAAGCTGTTAGGGTAAATCATCCACCGTTGTTTTGGCGCGTGGCAACAAATCTGTACGACTCAAACCCAACGCCACTGCTAAAGCACCTGCGACATAAATCGAAGAATAGGTACCAACGGCAATCCCGATCACTAAAGCAAGGGCAAAATTATGAATCATCGCACCGCCAAAAATCAATAACATCAAAACAACGACCAACGTTGCAGCAGATGTCATAACTGTTCTAGACAATGTTTGGTTAATCGAGAGATTCATAATTTCGAGTGAAGTGGATTTACGCACGCGTCGAAAATTTTCACGGACCCGATCATAAATGACGATGGTGTCATTCAATGAATAACCGATCACCGCAAGTACCGCGGCTAATGCGGTTAAATTGAATTCAATATGATAAAAAGAAAAGACGCCTAAGATTAAAATGGGATCATGAATTAAGGCAACGGCAGCACTGACGGCAAAGCGCCATTCGAAGCGAATAGCAATATAAGTCATGGTTGCTAGCAAAGCGATAATAAAAGCGATGGCGCCTTTGTTGGCCAATTCCGCACCCACTTCTGGGCCGACAAATTCTTGGCGTTGTAAACTGGCATTGGGTAACAATTTCATGATACTTAGGGTTAATTGTTGACTGGTGCTGTTAGATTCAGGTGGTAGACTGATTAACACGTCTCTGGCAGTGCCGTAACTTTGCACAACAGCTTTGCTAAAGCCTGCTGAATTTAATTCACTGCGAATCGTTTCTAAGTTTGCCGGTTGCGTATAAGCGACTTGAATTTGAATGCCACCTAAAAAATCCAAACCCCAATTCAATCCATTGAACATTAAAGAGCCAATCGAGCTTAAAAAGAATACGCATGACAGGGCTGCTGTCCATTTGCGTAATGCCATAAAATCGATCGTGGTGCGTTTTTTAAAAAATTCCATGACTAAATTCCAATGGCTAATTGTTTGACATGGCGTTGACCATAAATTTGATTCACCATCGCACGGGTGACTGCAATGGCACTGATCATTGAAGTGACAATCCCTGCTGATAAGGTGACAGCAAACCCTTTAACGGGCCCGGTACCAATTCCAAAAAGAACCAGTGCCACAATTAAAGTAGTAACATTGGCATCGACAATGGTGGTAAAAGCTCGCGCGTAACCGGCATTGATACTCGCTTGAGGAGAGGCACCTAGGCGCAATTCTTCACGAATACGCTCATAAATAAGTACATTGGCATCGACCGCCATGCCGACTGTTAATACAATCCCAGCGATACCCGGTAAAGTTAAGGTCATGCCGAGCATCGATAATAGTGCGACTAACAGCACTAAATTGATCATTAAAGCAAGATCGGCAATCAAACCAAAGACACGATAGTAGAGGGCCATAAAGATAATGACAATCAGCATGCCGATTTCCACCGACAAAACGCCTTTGTGAATATTGTCAGCACCTAATTTTGGTCCTAAGGTACGTTCTTCGACGATCGAAACGGTGGCAGGCAAAGCGCCGGCTCGCAATAATAGGGCTAAGTTTTGCGCTTCACCGGGGGCATTTAAACCGGTGATTTGAAAGCTATTGGCCAGAGCGCTGTGAATCGTGGCGATGCTGATCACATGTTCTTGGTGTGAACGTACTTTAGTCATTAACCCATTAACCCATTTATCGGTCACTTTGTTTTCAACATAAACAATCGCCATCGGTTTACCGATATTTTGGGCAGTCGTACGATGGAAGAGGGCTTCACCGCCGCCACCGAGGGTGATACTCACGGCGGGTTGGCCCGACTCATCAAAACTGGCTTGAGCATCAGTGATCGCATTACCGGATAAAATGACTTGATCTTTTAATAACGCACGGTAACCATTGTAAGTGTAATACGTGGTACCAAGAGGACTTGGACCATTGGCGGTGGCATCATAGGTGGTATCTGCCATGTGAAATTCGAGTGTTGCCGTTCCGCCCAGAATTTCTTTGGCATGCGCACTATCCAGGACACCGGGCATTTCAACCGAAATGCGGTTGTTACCAGCTTGTTGAACTGTGGCTTCACTGATACCTAATTCATTGACGCGATTGCGTAAGGTAAGCATGGTTTGTTCAACGACTTGAGTGCGCAAATCACTTAACGCTTGCAGTGACATTTGCGCGCGTAAAGTATAATTGCCATTGCGATTGCTCGGCGTAAGCGTTAATTCATGAAAATGTTTTTGCAATTCATTCATCGCTAGACCTAAGGTCCGCTGGTCGCGAAAGCTTAAAAATAACGCATCATCTTGTTGATTGATATCGCTATAACGAATATTGGCTTCGCGTAAATCATCCCCTACGGTGTGTTGTAAGCTTTGAATGCGTTGACTAATCACGCCATCGACATCAACATCGAGTGTTAAGTGAATGCCGCCGCGTAAATCCAGCCCCAATTTCATAGGATTGGCGCCGATCGCCCGCAACCAAGCAGGTGTTGCAGGAGCAAGGTTTAAAGCCACATTGTATGGGTCGCCCAACAAGCTTTTCACAAGTTCACTGGCTTTTAATTGCTCATCAGTATTGCTTAAGCGAATGAGTAAACTATTTGTGTCTGGCGTAAAAGCTAAGGCGGGAATTTTTTGTTGTTGTAAAACAGTTTTAATGTGTTGAACAGTCGTGTCAGTAAGCACAGTGGTATTAGTGCCGGTAATTTGTAGGGCTGGGTCTTCACCGAATAAATTGGGAGCCGCGTACAGCAAACCGACAATGACTAAAAGAATCAGTAAAGCATTTTTCCACAAAGGGTATTTGTTGGGCATGATCAATGGGTCTGAACGAAATGAATAGAAACGACCTCTTTTAGATGAGGCCGTTTTTTAACACAGCAAGTTTAAAAAATTAATTTTTTAAACTACCTTTAGGTAATAAAGCGACAACAGCATTTTTTTGAAATTTCATTTCAGTCGTATCATTGACAGCAATGGTTAAGATGGTATCTTCTAATTTAACAATCCGGCCCATTAAGCCGCCGGATAAAATGACTTCATCACCTTTTTGTAAATTGGACAGTAAGTTTTGTTGTTCTTTAGCGCGCTTTTGTTGTGGGCGGATCATTAAAAAATACAAAACCACTAAAATAGCAATGATAAAAACAATATTTAACGTACCGGATTGTGACGAAGCATTGGCGGTTGTGGCGGTACTGGCGACATCTGTACTCATAAAAAAACTCCAATAAAAAAGAAAGATCAACTGAACTGACTTAGCAGTATAGCAAAGTCAGTTCAGTTGATCGAGCATTAAAAAGCCCCCGAATTGAAGCGGGGGCTTTTTAAGTTAAGCAACAATTGAACAGAAAATACTTACATCATGCCACCCATACCGCCCATGCCACCCATGCCGCCCATATCAGGAGCACCAGCACCACCTTCGGATTCTTTCTTCGGTGCATCGCCAACCATGCATTCGGTGGTTAACATTAAACCAACTACGGAAGCTGCATATTGCAAAGCACTGCGGGTAACTTTGGTAGGATCCAAGATACCAAAGGCTAACATATCACCGTATTCACCATTGGCAGCGTTATAACCAAAGGCATCAACACCTGCCAATACTTTATCAACGACGACAGAGGCTTCTTCACCGGCATTGGTAACGATTTGACGCAAGGGGGCTTGAAGTGCGCGACACACTAAAGCAATACCCATGTTTTGGTCATGGTTAATGCCTTTTAATTCGCGTAATTTTGGTAAAGTGCGAAGTAAAGCTACGCCGCCACCAGGAATCACGCCTTCTTCCACCGCTGCACGCGTGGCATGTAAGGCATCTTCAACGCGAGCTTTCTTTTCTTTCATTTCAATTTCAGTGGCAGCGCCTACTTTAATCACCGCAACACCACCGGAGAGTTTAGCGACGCGTTCTTGCAATTTTTCAGAGTCATAATCGGACGTACTTTCTTCGATTTGAGCGCGAATTTGCGTGATACGTGCTTCAATATCTTTGGAGACGCCAGCACCATCGATAATGGTAGTGGTTTCTTTAGTGATATGAATTTTTTTAGCTGTACCTAAGTCAGCAAGGGTTGCTGCTTCTAATGTCAAGCCCACTTCTTCTGCAATGACTGTACCACCGGTTAAAATGGCAATATCTTGTAACATTGCTTTACGACGGTCGCCAAAGCCAGGAGCTTTAACTGCGCAGACTTTTACAATGCCACGAATGGTATTGACAACTAGGGTAGCCAGTGCTTCACCATCGATATCTTCAGCGATGATCAATAAAGAGCGACCTTGTTTAGCCACTGCTTCTAGGGTTGGTAATAAATCACGAATGGTGCTGATTTTTTTGTCAACCAATAAGATTAAAGGGTTTTCCAATTCAACCGACATGTTTTGTTGATTGTTGATAAAGTAAGGTGAAATATAGCCACGATCAAATTGCATGCCTTCAACGACATTTAATTCATTGTCTAAGCCAGTACCATCTTCAACGGTGATCACACCTTCTTTACCGACTTTGCTCATCGCTTCTGCAATCAAGGCGCCGATCGCTTCATCAGAATTCGCTGAAATGGTGCCGACTTGAGCAATAGCAGAGCTATCTTTACAAGGTTTTGACATGGCTTTTAACGCTTCAACAGCGACGATGACAGCTTTATCCATACCGCGTTTAAGATCCATCGGATTCATGCCAGCGGCGACTGCTTTAATGCCTTCGACAAACATGGATTGGGCTAAGACGGTTGCTGTTGTCGTGCCATCACCGGCTACATCGGAGGTTTTAGCCGCAATGGACTTAACCATTTGCACTGCCATGTTTTCAAATTCATCGGCTAATTCAATTTCATTGGCAACCGAGACACCATCTTTGGTGATAGTGGGGGCACCATAGGATTTCTTTAATACCACATTGCGGCCTTTAGGACCTAAGGTCACTTTGACGGCATCGGCTAATTTATTAACACCAATCAACATTTTATTTAATGCATTCATACCAAAAATTAATTCTTTTGCAGCCATGATATTGTCCTCTAATGGGTTGAATTAAGGGTTAAGCTTCGATTATCGCCATGACATCATCTTCACGCATAATCAAGTATTCTTTGCCATCTAATTTCACTTCAGAGCCAGCGTATTTACCAAATAATACTTTATCGCCGACTTTGACATCCATTTTATGGTAATGACCGGCATCACTGGTTTTACCGGCACCAACGGCTAACACAGTGCCACGTGCTGGTTTTTCTTTGGCATTGTCAGGAATATAAATGCCGCCTGGGCTGATGCTATCTTCTTCAATGCGTTCAACGATCAAGCGATCATGTAGGGGGCGAAGCTTTAGATTTGCAACCATTTCGTTGTCTCCAGTAGATAAAAGTAAATTGTCGGGCAATTTCCGCACGTTAAACGGTACAGGTCCATTTTTGTTAAGAACTGTTGTTTAATATTTGGAAAGGTGAATGTGAAACCTGCCACTCGTACTAGATGGGGATTAATTTCCTAGGTTCAAGGGGGCGAGGCGGGAATTCAAAAAGTACTGTTTTTCGCCGGCGAACGCCAGGCCAGTGGACGGCCTGGCAGGTTTGACATCCAAGGATGACTGCTTGGCACTGTTAATGCATTGTTTTGAATAAATAAACCATAAAACTGCCTAGAGAAGTGACAACGGTAATATTTGACCAAATGATATATTTCATAACATCATGTTTAAAATTAGCGAATGTTGTGTTCATTCGTTCTTCTATGCTGCTTGCTTCTTTACGAATTTGCGTAAATTCAGCTTTTGAATCATTTTGTATTAGTTCAAATTTTTTGTGAACCAATTCGAATTGGCTGGCTGTTTCTTTACGCACCAATTCGAATTCGTTAGCCATCTCTTTACGAATTAACTCGAATTCTTTGCGAATTAATTCGAATTCTTTGGCTGTTTCAGTGCGTATAGCAGCAAATTCACGATGAACTAACTTAAACTCACTTTGTACAGCAGCAAATTCACTTTTAGATTCATGACGAACTTGGACGAATTCACTTTTGTATTCATTGCGCAAGAACTCAAGATCGTGCTTGGTTGCAAAATCACGTTGATCGATCTCGTGCATCACTTGGTTTACAATGACTTCACCGAATTCTTCAGTGCCATTGGCAATGGTTTCGGCTTGAATTGGCGTAAACTGAGCGGCGCTGAGTTTTTTCATGTACATTAGCTTATCAAATTTACGCTGTTTTTCAATAGGTTTGGTCATAATAATCACTCCTTTCTTAGATTAAGTAAGGCGCTTGAATTATAACCGTATTTTTTGAAAAATGCACTCAGGGAACCCGCCAAAAGGGTGGGTTAACGCGCCTGGTCGCAATAATTAACAGTTTGGTACCTGGCGTTATGACGACGTGAATTTGGCCATCTCTTGCAGTGTCATACAATTGCGTATTTAGTGCCAGGTAACGCGCCACGACACTTGGATGAGGGAAGTGGAAACGATTTTGATAGCCCAGTGGAAATAGTGCCACCGTTGGGTGGATAAGCTTCACAAAAGCTGCGGTAGACGATGTTTTACTGCCATGGTGCGGGACGATTAAGACGCTGCTTGCTAATTCAGTGGCTTCATGAGCGATTAAATAACGTTCGCTGGCTTTTTCAATATCACCCGTTAAGAGTATGCCTTGATTGCTGGTGCTGATTTTTAATACACAAGAGTGATTGTTACCCGTGTGAGGGTCATTCAATGGTGGGTAGAGGAATTGAAAGTCAACTCCATCCCAGCGCCAGCGAGTGCCTGCTACACAAGCTTGCCAGGATGCTTGAGGTACAAGTTTGTGCAATTTCAGTATGTCACTGGTATACGCATAATGCACCGGTAAATTTGCCCAAACACTGGCAGCGCCGCCAGCGTGATCATTGTCGCCATGGCTGATAATTAAAGCATCCAAGTGTTTAAGATGCTTGGCTTTCAACGCGGGAATTACAACCCGTTCACCCATATCGGCTTGCTCAGAAAAACGACTGCCGGTATCAAATACTAAGGAATGATGGCTGGTTTGAACTAACGCACTTAAGCCTTGATCCACATCCAATAAGCTTAAATGAATCGATCGAGGGGCGATACTAGGCATTGGCCAGCATAGGGCAGTGGCACAATAAAGAAGGCCCAGCCACCGACCAGGAATCGCTTTGGGTGCCAGTAACAGCAATACCCCGAAGCTACTTAACAGTACTAACCAGACACTGTGAAAATGCATGGGTAGTTGACTATAGGGCAATTGACTCAACGCTGTTAAGCCCTTTTTTAATAAGCTTAAATTGACACTGGCTATTTGCCAACAGTTACTGGCGATAAGAGGGCTTATGCCATAGATCAATGTACCCAACAGGCATAGCGGCATGACCGTGATCGCGACCCACGGAATTGCTAGACTATTGGCAATAAAACTGCTCAAACTCACATTGCTAAAAAAGAAAGCGGTTAAAGGCCATAAGCCAAGGCTCAAAATACCTTGTAAGTGAATAAATTCTCGCCAACCCCGATGCGTGCTGATGCCACGATTGGCATAGCAATAAATCAACAGTGCCACAGTGCCAAAGGAAAGCCAAATACTGCTGTCTAATATTTCTAAAGGATGCCATAAGAGTATTAGTAATAAGGCTAAAGCCCAGCCATGCCAAGGCGGTAAACGACGGGCTACTAAACGTGCCACTAAAATAACTGCCAGCGTTAAGCACGCGCGTTGGGTCGGTAGTGCAAAGCCTGCCAAGGCACTATAAGCACAAGCGGCAAGTAGCGCGCACCACCAACCAGCGATGGGGGCAGGCAGATATAAAGGTGCTCTTGGAATGTATCGCCAACTGTTTTTGCCGAGCCAAAAACAGGCAGCTGCAACGATGCCAATATGCAAGCCGGCAATGGCAAATAGATGATTGGTGCCGGTAGCTTGCAATAATTGCCAATCAGAGCGTGTAAACGCATTGCGTTCGCCAACACTTAAGGCTTGTACTTGAGCACAGCCAGCACGATGTTTGCAACTAGCTCCAATTGCTTGAGCAATATGGGCGCGCAGACGTGTTAAATACGTGTGCCACGGGGTGCTTTGTGTCAGTAAACGAGCTGTTTCAGGCTCGCTGATATAACCCACTGCATCGAGGTTATGGGCTAAAAACCACGCTTCTTCATCAAAACTGGCAGGATTAAATGTACTGCGCAAACTGCGTAATTTCACGCGAAAGCGCCAGGTTTCGCCACTTTGCCATGGCGCAATAAAGCCTGGCTTAAGACTATACCAACTGAGGCGAATATGTTTAGGGGGATAAGGAGGGGCGTCTACATCAAGCGCTGTTAGGTTAAGTACACGCAAATCGACTCGGCTATAACCCAAGGATTGTATTGGCACCGAGTCAATCACGCCCGTTAACCAATAATGCCCTGTGGTCTTTAAGCGATGCGCAAGCGCTGCTTCGCCGCGCCAACTGCCATAACAAAAACTCAAGGTGATTAAACCGATGAGCAAGCATAGTTTCGCCCATGGGGGTTTCAAATAAATGCTAGCGACGCTTATACTCAAGCCAAAAAGCGTTAATAACCCTAACGTGAGTGGTTTTGGCAGTGTCGATAAACCAAACATTAAGAGCAAGCCGGTGGCGGTACACAGACTGAGTTCGACCAATGAAATTTTCATCATTCGATTACAATGCGAAAATGCATAATGCGCTAGCGCTTGACGTTCAAAAACTTAAGTTTTTTGACAAAAAACCCTGTCCCGAGCATAATGCCGGCATTATCTTAAGGTTTCAGAAGTTAATCCTATGCCAAGATTCGCAAAGAGTGCAGGACCTGAATTTGATGAACAAAATGCAGCGTTTGAGGAACAAATTCAAGAACTTGATCAAGCAATTAAACGCTTAAATGCTACGCGTTGGACTTCATGGAGTTTTTTAGGTTGGGGCAAAAAAAGTATTGAGCAAAAAAGTTTAGAGACTAAACTTGGGAAATTAAAAGGCATTCAAGAACAATTAACCTCTATTGGAAATGAATTAAATTCTGAGGAAAACTATGAGAAAAATTTAACAGTATGGTCGTATTTTTCCGAAGTAATTAATAAGAATAGTTGCACGCTGAAAAATAAAGTAGTTTTTGAGAAAATATGTACAAAATTAGAGCAAGCGCAAAAACAATATTTAATCTCAAAAAGAGATACACCGATATTAACAAACAATGAAATATTTGCATCGGAGCCTGATAGATCAAAATTAATAAACAATAGACCAGACGCACCTTTAAATCTTAATAAAAATGAAATTGAACTGTTTAAAACGATTTATACCTCATTGAGGGCAAGAGCGAATTATTGGGGCCTCAAATCCAATTATCTTGAGCAACTTGAAAATTTAGAAGAGGGTGCTTTTTTACAAAAAATCCATACTAAAATTGCCGCTAAGCCTTTTTCGCGGACTGGTATAGCTGTACAAGTGATAGCGAGTTTTAGGAAGTTGAAAAGTTTTACATCGACGCTGTCTGAACTGTCAAGTGAGGGTCGTGTAGAATTAACGGCATTGATTTACACAGGAAGTATTGCTGAATTAGGTGCTTCACCGAGTATGGCCAGTGCAAGAGCAGTTAGCTCCTTACATTATTTGAAGCAATATTGCCAGAAAAACCCAGGGCGTTATCTGGCTAAGCTTTATGCGGGAATTTTAAATATTAAAGCGACAGTGGCTTAACGCTTATTCACAAATTTTAGCCTAAACATCTTTTTTACGCTCTCTTTCCCTTACGATATAACTTCGATTATAGGGTAAGGGCGGCGTTATGAAAGTAAAGCCATTTGTTTTGATGCTAACGTGCATTGTGCCATTATTAGCTCAAGCTGATATCATTGTGCCAATGTATGCGACCGTTGCAAAGGGTTTAGGTCCATTGCTTGGCACGGTGCGCATTAATGAATCGCCTTATGGGCTGGAATTTCAACCGCATTTAAAGCATTTAGTTCCAGGTTATCACGGTTTTCATATCCAACAAAATCCTTTCTGTGCCAATAATGCGTTAGCGGCAGGTGCCATTTTTGATCCACCTACCGGGTCAGCCAATGAACAATTGGGCGGCTTGCCGAGCTTATACGTCAATGCCGATGGCACCGCGACCACAGTAGTGTTAGCGCCTCGTTATCAACATTTATTTGAAATCAAGGGTCGCAGTTTGGTGATTCACGAAGGTGGCGATGATTTTGCCAGTATTGACCGAAAACTGGGTGGCGGTATTAATCAAAAAGTCTGTGGGATTATTAAATAAGCTTTAAATATCAAATATCGTAAATTCTTAGATCAATTTGAAGTGAAAGTCGTTAAAATCACTGTCTTTATGATTTCAGGATTGCATATGCGTATCGATAACCGCTTAGCCGATCAGCTTCGCCCAATTAACCTCACTCGTCAATACACCAAACATGCTGAAGGTTCGGTCTTAATCGCTTATGGCGACACGAAAGTCTTATGTACCGCTTCGATTAGTAACGGTGTACCACGGTTTTTAAAAGGCACAGGTCAGGGTTGGATTACGGCAGAATACGGCATGTTGCCGCGAGCGACCAATGAACGTGTCGATCGCGAAGCGACGAAGGGTAAACAAACCGGACGGACGTTAGAAATTCAACGTTTGATTGCGCGTTCACTGCGCGCAATGGTCAATTTAAAAGCGATGGGGGAGGTGACCATCACGGTGGATTGCGATGTATTGCAAGCGGATGGTGGCACACGTACCGCCAGTATCACCGGTGGGGCTGTTGCTTTAATGGATGCACTGAATGTGTTGGTGAAAAAACGGTCGTTAAAAATACATCCGTTTGAACGTTTAGTGGCTGCAGTATCGGTCGGTATTCATCGTGATAAAGCGATATTGGATTTAAATTATGCTGAAGATTCGTCAGCGGAAACCGATATGAATGTGGTAATGACCGAACAGCATGGTTTTATCGAAGTACAGGGTACGGCTGAAAAAAATTGTTTTAGCAGTGAACAAATGGTGCAAATGATGGATTTGGCAAAAATCGGGATCAGTGCTTTGGTGCTTAAACAACGCGAAGCGTTAGCCTTATGATCAAATCCTCTATTAAAGCTTCTTTATTAAGTGTTAGCCTCTTGTTAGTAGCTTGTACCACGGCCACGAATTTACACCAACCCGCAGCACAACTCAGTCATGAATTAGCTGGCAGTGGCGCTCACGTGGTTGAACATGGTCAAGATGTGCGGGTAACGTTACTGGTCGATAATACCTTTATTAAAGGGACTTCACGGTTAACGCCGATTGCATTGCGTTCCCTGGGTCAAGTTGTGCTATTAATGCACAAATACACCAGTTTACATATTCGTATTGAAGCTTATACTGATAATCGTGGCAAACCGAAAACCAATCAATTGATTACGTTAAGACGGGCGATGGCAGTGGCGGATTATTTTCGTAATCATGGTATTGATAGTGGTCGCATTGAAATGGCTGGTATGGGTTCAGCAGATCCAGCTGCATCGAATGGGACTGCCAATGGTCGGCAATTGAATCGCCGCGTGGAATTAACGCTGTTTAATCCATAGGAATACCTATGTTATTGCTCGAAATACCGGTGGTTCAAGAACTGATTGCCAAAATCACTTTAAAAAATTTTTATTTGCGCTTATGTGCTTATTTAATTGAAGATTTTTCCAATTGGGATAATTTTCAAAAATCCGCTCGTCATGCGATTTACGTACGCAATGGCGTTTTAGAATTGATGCCGATTTGCAATGATGAATTTTACAGTTTTAAATACGTCAATGGTCATCCTAATAATCCACTGAGCAATAAACTCAATGTCGTGGCGTTTGGGATGCTTGCGGATGTTATAACGGGTTATCCCTTGATGCTATCGTCGATGACGTTATTAACAGCGCTGCGTACTGCTGCCACTGCCGCTTTAGCATCACGTTACCTGGCTAAAAAAACCAGCAAACACTTGGCGATTCTTGGTTGTGGTGCACAAAGTGAATTTCAAGTGCTTGCCCATGCGGCATTATTCGAGTTAACTACCGTTACGTATTTTGATATTGATCCAGACGCTATGCTGCGCTTTGCTCATAATCTTAAAGATGAAGCGTTTACGTTAATGCCTGTGGATAATGTCCAAGCTGCTATTATGGGTGCTGATATTATTGTCACCGCCACGGCTGCTAAAGAAAAACTGCATATTTTAGAGCGATCTTGGTTAACAGCGGGCCAACATATTTGTGGTATCGGTGGCGATGCTCCTGGTAAGACGGAATTGGATCCGGAAATCTTAAAACATGCAAAAGTCGTGGTTGAATATTTACCGCAAACGTTGAAAGAAGGGGAAATTCAAAATTTAGGGCTTGATGCTGCTAGTTTTGTGTATGCCGAATTATGGGAAGTTTTGAGTGGGCTTAAAGCTGGGCGTGAAAACGGTGATGAAATCACTGTTTTTGATAGCGTCGGTTTTGCGCTGGAAGATTTCAGTATTTTACGTTTGTGCTATCAATTAGCCAGTGAATATCGTTTGGGAAAACAAATAGATTTGATTCCGCAAACATTGGCGGATTGTAAAAATCTCTATGGTTTGTTGAGAAATACCCATGAAAACACTCGCGACGCTTAATTTACTGGGTTTTGCTTCAGGTATTGCTGGAAATAATCCTGATTGTGCCTTAGGGCCCTGGTATTTGTACTATCACCCCGAGTTATTGGCTACGCTAGCGTTACGCGTTAAATGGTTACCTATGGTCAAAGCCACGTCAGCAGACAATGGCTTAACAATATTGCCTCTCGTTGAGCAAAATTTGACTGAATTAGCGCAAGCGGTGTTGCCATTGGCGACAAGGAAAGAAAGGTTCTGTGTGATCGGTGGCGACCATTCAAGTGCTATTGGTACTTGGAGTGCGGTGGCCCACGCCAATCGGCAGCAGGGCGATATCGGTCTTATTTGGGTCGATGCCCACATGGATAGTCATACGCCAGAAACCTCAGAAACACAAAATATTCACGGCATGCCAATAGCACATTTATTGGGTTATGGGGTCAACTATTTATGTGACCTGTTTGATGCAGCTGCTAAAATAAAACCGCAAAATCTTTGCTTGATCGGTATTCGCAGTTATCAAGCGCCAGAAGCGCACTTGTTAGCAAGACTTGGGGTTAAAGTGTATTTTATGGCTGAAGTGCAAGCTCGTGGTATTGACGTCGTCTTTGCAGAAGCACAAGCCTATGTATTGCGTCATACCTGTGGTTTTGGTTTGAGTATTGATTTGGATGGTTTCGATCCAGAAGATGCGCCAGGCGTCGGTTATCACGAGCCAGGTGGGATAGATGCGCAAGCCTTTATCCAAAGTGTACACACCCATTTAAATCAAGCGGCTTTGTTGGGTTTGGAAATTACCGAATACAATCCTCTGTTAGATGTGCAAGCGAAGACGGCACATTTGATTGCTGCGCTGCTTGACGCTGTTTATGCTTAACGGTGATAAGGATGGTCTTTTAAAATGCACGTAGCACGATACAATTGTTCGGCTAAAATCACCCGCACTAAAGGGTGCGGCATGGTCAAATTCGATAAACTCCATTGTTCGTAAGTCGAAATCATGGTTAAATCTAAACCTTCAGGCCCGCCGATTAAAATACTGAGGTCTTGACTTTGATCGTGATGATGTTGCAAATGCTTGGCTAACTCATGCGAAGAAATCGCAATCCCTCGACGTTCAAGTGCAATTACATGATGATATTTGGGTACTTTAGCCAATAAAGCGGCGGTTTCTAATTGGGTAATTTTAGTGATACTGGCGTTATTGCTGCGTTTGAGTGCAGGTATGTCGATTAATTCAAGCCGATAATCCACAGGCATGCGCTTAGCGTATTCGTGATAGGCTGTTTCTACCCAAGCAGGCATACCTTTGCCAATGGCGAGTAAGTGAATCTTCATGCTTGTTAAATTAACGCCACAAATCTTCTAATTGGTAATGATCGCGGGCGGATTGTTGCATGACATGGACAATAGCATCGCCTAAATCGACAAGGACCCATTCACAATCTTGCTCGCCTTCAAAGCCGACGATTTCAAAACCGGCGATTTTAGCACTCGCGATGACGCGATCGGCAATCGCTTTGACGTGACGATTCGATGTGCCAGTACAAATAACCATTAAGTCGGTAATATCGGTAATGCCAGTAACATCGAGTTCAACGATAGCTTGCGCTTTGCCATCTTCTAATTGGTGGCGGATAAAACTGGGTAAGTCGCTGGGGGTGGTTTTCGCTAAAATAGTCATTGCGTGATCAGTAAATGGAGTATTGAAAAAAATGGTTTCAAGTATAGCATGTAACCGTCTCTTCTTGATAAGTTCGCAGCATTCGCTTAAGCAGAGTGACGTTTTTAGGTGAATGAGGTTTGGGTGCACAAAACGTCGAACTGGCATGAGAATGGGTGATCGGGGGATTGTTAAGCAACGGCGCTAATGCTTGCGCTACCGTTTGCAAGGATTGCAAATAACAAAGGTTTTGCTGACGTTCGTAAAGCGTTTGGTAACGATGAAATAAAATGCCCAAGCCAAAACGCTTTTCAACCTGTAAACAGTGTTTAATGAGGTTGAGTTTATTGTCATTATTTGGCAAAGCGATAATATAAGCATACAGCGTTGCTTTAAAAGGTAAACAAGCCTTTAAAAGGCTGTTGGGTGGGTCTTTAAATTCCAGTAAAGCCAACAAAGGTGCCATATGATGCTGTTGATAAGCTTCAAGGCAAGCAAGATTCAGCGGCGAAATATTTTCTGTATACGAATCTCGTAACAGAGTCACTAACGGTGGGGATGCCCTTAAGGCGTGTAAATGACGTAATAATTGTTCATAGTGTCGCCGTTGACGAGCATTATTGTACCGTGCGAGGAGTTGGCCGAAACTCTCTTCACCGATCGTATTTAAGGTTAATAACTGGGCGATGCTATTGGCATCAAATTGCCGCCTTACACAACGGTCTAAAAAATGCACGGTTTGTTCGAGGCCACGTGGGCTTTGATAACGAGCAACACACGGAATGATCGATTGCTCACAATGGCTATTGCGTTGTAAGGTTTGCAATACCAGCGTTTTTGCTAAACCTTGTTCAATCAAACAATCCAAAAATAGCCAATAATGCCTTAAACCCGCAGCAGATTGATAAATCGCTATGTAATGATCGAGTGGATGACCTTGGTTTGTTGAGAGTGTCAGTAATGAAAAAAGCATTGGGGGTGGTAAATCGTCGAGCAAACGCCCTGATAAGTAAAAATGTGCCAGCAAAACATGGGATGGCTGATAATACGCTAGGCAATGACCGAATGTTAAGCCGTTTGATGATTGCCTTTGCAGTAAGTAGAGTAACGCGAACGTGGGCAAGCCAGTGGCGAGTAAATGCTGCAGTAATTGTTGATAGCGGCTAACAGTGTAACTATTAAAACGACTGGCGATAATATGGCCCAAGGTTCCTTCGCAGCTAAGGGGTTGACAAATGCCGGTGTTAACAGCCATAGCGGTGTTTTCGTTAGTAACCAACTGTTGAAGGGCATCAAAATAGCGATGCATTAACGCTTTACGGCGCGTGTTGACTAAGGCGTGGCCAAAATGTTGATAATGAAGAAAGGGAAGGGTTAATAGGTCAATTTTTTGGTAGGCGCTTAACGCTTGACATGTCAACAGGGATTTTAAAAAAGTTTTGACTTCTTTAATACGGATGGGAACTGCTTGCGTTATGGCCATCCTTTGCTGTTGATAGATATCAATTAAGCGTAGCATCGCTAAATCCTCTCAATCATGAGAGCTTATCGTGTTGCAATAAGGATGCCATTGTTATGACGCATTCCTTCGTCAAGAAAATCGCATGCTATTAAAACAGAGAATAAACGCTAATTTTCAGTGCTTGATGCTTGTGCCATGCGATTAAAAATTATCTACCGTTGTGAGTAGTTTTCGTAGGGTAATAACTTTATTGAATAAAGGCAATGCTAAGCCAATCAGGCTAAGAACCACGATAAAAAAGCCTAAGTCGCTGACGGTATCAATGATAAGAGGGCTAAAGGCAGAGGCAATGGCACCCATGATAAAAACAATGAAATTAAATAGAGAAGATGTCGAACCAATTAAGTGGTTAGGCGCTAACTGCATGATGCCTGTACTGGATACAGGGCGCACTAAGCCAATGCCAATGGTGGTAATAAACATCGGTAGCATGAAGTGAAGAGGGGTGGCTGCGTAAAATGCATTGATTGCCCACATACTTACGCCTCCAAACAACATTAAAACGAAACTGCTGCATTGTAAGATGCGTAAACTCAATCGATGATGAAGCCAAGGAGCTAGCAGTGCCATACCAATTAAAGCAATCGCATTCACAGCAACTAATAAACCATAACTCACTAAGCTTAAGTGCATTTGGTTAATGAGAAACAGTGAAGATAAGCTGAAATAACTGAATAACACACTAAAGGCTATGCCGCCGGCAATTGCATACATTAAAAAAAATTCTTGGGTAGCCAAATGGTGGTAATTTATAAAGATATTTTTAAAGCCCAGTGCGTGTAAATTTTTGTGTGCCAAACTTTCTTTGAAAAAGCCTTGGATCAATAGTAAAAAGAAACAACCCAAAATAAAGAGAAATACAAAACTAGCACGCCAGCCCCAAGCATCATTTAATACGCTGCCAAGTAACGGTGCTAACGTGGGGCTGATACCAATCATCGCCATAATAATGCTTGTGACTTTTAATAATTGCTCACCTTGATAGGTGTCTCTGACCACTGCGATAATGCCGATGGTGGTACTGCAACCTCCGATGGCTTGAAAAAATCGCCCCACTAACAAACCGTGATACGAATCACTCAACATAACGGCAGCAGAGGCAAGGGTATAAATCCATAAGCCGCTGATTAAAACAGGCCTGCGCCCGAAGCGATCGAACAAGGGTCCGTAGAACGGTTGTGCTAACGCAAAGGCTAATAAAGCAATACTTAACACCAGTGAAACATGGACGCCTGGAAAATGGGCAGCGATTGCCGGTAAGCCAGATAAAAAAATATCGATGCTAAAAGGAATGACTAAACAGGTTGATAGGATTAATGCAAAAATGACAGCTGGGAATTTATCAAACATGAAAGCATTTACCCTATATAATGGACGATCAGGCATAAAAGCCTAAAGACGCCTATTATACATGAGAGGTCTTGGTTCAGCAGCGTAATTCCTTAACAGGATTGACGTTGTCAGCTTAAAAACATTTACATAGAAGAGAATTATGAGTGAATTGTCACAAAAATTAAAATCACGCCATATTACGATGATGGCGATTGGGGGTTCCGTTGGAACCGGTATTTTTTTAGCCAGTGGCTATGCGATTTACGTGGGTGGACCGGGTAGTGCGCTGTTAGCGTATCTGTTAATGGCGATTATTGTGTATTTTTTAATGACCAGTTTGGGTGAGATGAGTGCCTATCAACCGACGGCAGGGACGTTTTGTGATTATTCAACCGTATATGTTGGCAAATCCTTTGGTTTTGCTATGGGTTACAATTATTGGTTAAATTGGGCGATTACCATTGCGGCTGAAATTGCCGCGGCGGCATTGATTGCCAGTTATTGGTTCCCTGAAGTCAATACCTTGATTTTTTCGGCCGTATTTTTTGTCACGATATTTTTATGCAATATTTATTCGGTTCGTGTCTACGGTGAAGCAGAATATTATTTATCTTTTATCAAAGTTTCGGCTATTTTAGCGTTTATTGTTCTAGGTTTGTCAGCGGTTATCCACAAACCGCAGTTTGGGATTCCTTTATGGCATATTGGTGATGCACCTTTTCATGCCGGTTGGATGGGTTTTATTGTGGTATTTTTATTTGCAGGTTTTTCGTTTCAAGGGACAGAATTGGTAGGGGTGGCGTCCGCTGAAACAAAAAATCCTGCCGACGTTATTCCAAAATCGATCAATTTAGTGTTTTGGCGTTTAACCTTGTTTTATGTGGCGACCATCGGTTTGATTACCTTATTGATACCTTATAATGACCCGCGTTTGGCTGTGTCAGATAATGTCAATATGAGTCCATTTACTTTGATTTTTGATCAATATTGGCATAATTATGGCGCTAATATTATCAATTTTATTGCTTTAGTTGCGGTATTGTCGGCAGCTAATGCCAGTATGTATGCTTCGACGCGAATTTTGTGGTATTTAGGCAAAAGCCATCAAGCACCCAAAGTGTTTTCACGCGTCACCCGTCACGGTATTCCTTTGCTGGCTTTATTGGTGACAGCGTTGATCGGGTCTTTGGTGTTTTTTTCTTCGTTGGTAGGACATGGCACGATGTTTAACTATTTACTGCAAATTTCTTCGCTATCTGGTTTCATCGCTTGGTTCGGCATTGCTTTAAGTCATTACCAATTTCGCAAAAAAATCTTGACGCGTGATGGTAATTTGAATGTTTTAAAATACCAAGCTAAATTTTATCCTTATGCCCAAATCTTCGCGATGGTAGTTCTGGTGTTAGTGATTGTTTTACAGTGTTTGCCGATTATCACAAGCCAACATTATCAATGGTTTGATTTAGTGATTACGTATTCATCCGTCATTGTTTTCCTCTTGATTTATTGCGGCCATAAACTCTATTCTGTCTCTAAAAGCTAATCATGAGGTGATTATTATGGAAAAAAGTTTCATTAAAGCGCTACAAGGTTATGCAGAATTTCAAAAAAAATACGCTTCAGGTGACCAATCGGTGATGCGATTTTTATCGCACCATGGTCAGCAACCACACATGATGGTGGTTTCGTGTTGTGATTCACGGGTCGATCCCGCGGTGATTTTGCAATGTGATCCGGGCGATTTATTTGTCGTTCGGAATGTCGCGAATATTATTCCGCCTTATGAAAAAGATGCAGCGCATCATGGTACCAGCGCCGCGTTAGAATTTGGGGTATGTTTTTTAAACGTCAAACATTTGATTTTATTGGGTCATAGCCAATGCGCTGGCATGCAAGCGTTGTTAGAAAACAGTCAATTAGCTCAGGATGATTTTATCAGTAATTGGGTATCGTTAATCAAAACCCCGGGTGTTACGTTCCAGCATGCCGATGATTATGCCAAAGCATCGCTGCATAATTCTTATCAACATTGTTTAACTTTTCCGTGGATAGCAGAAAAAGTAAGTCAAAAAGAACTCGTCATTCACCGCTGGTTTTTTGATATCGAAAGTGGCAGAATTTTTAGCTATTGTATTGAACAACACGCGTACCTCCCTCTAGCATTGCCTAATGCGTTTTAATGAGTCTTCCTTCGGTATATTTTTGGCGTATTGAGGTGTAGCACTTGCTAATTGGCATCGTTTTTGCACAGTCCAACTACGGGATTAATGACGCTGCGTGAGGAATTTTATGAAAAAATCGCTAAAAGTTAGCCACTTTTATCATTTAGTGTTTAGCTTATTGATGGCAGTCTCTATGGTGGCTTGTGTGGCCAGGACGTCGAACCAAGAAAATACCGGCGAATACATGAACAATAGCCTCTTAACAACGAAAGTTAAAACGCAATTGTTAGCAGAGCCGAGTATTAAGAGTTTGCCGATTACGGTCACCAGTTATAAAAGCGTAGTCCAATTGAGTGGTTTTGTTGAGTCTGAAGACCAAGCGCTAAGAGCGGTAAAAATCACCTTAGCCGTTCCTGGCGTAACTAAAGTTGAAGATCATTTATCTGTCAGAGCGAAAAGTGTAGCGCAATTGTGAGTGATAGCTTAGTTTCCTTAATTTGTTTGGAAAAGAGTTAGCAGCGTGAAGGTTTCATTGTGCCGTTGTTGGGGTGATTTTTTTGCCTTTACTCATATTCAGCACGCGCCGCACGAAACATTTAGCGGTGCATGCTGAAGGGATAATTACGGATTTAATTCTGTCAACAAGACCTTTAGCGTTTCTAAATGGTGCTTTTCATCTGAATAATTTTCTGTCACTAAGGTTTTATAATCATCGCTAAAATCAGCTATTGTTGCTGTAAGGTAGCGTTTATTTATAAATTCTTCATTACTGATCATCGCTTTTAACGCTCCAGCAGTGCCTGTTAAGCTGCGGATCGCAGTGAAGCCTTTGATTATAAAGCCTTTAAAATCGGCCTTGTGTTCTAAAGGCGTGGCACCTAACTTTTTAAGTGCCGCATTTAATTTTTCCACATGGCGTTGGTGATCATTTTTGAATTTTCGTAAGGTGTCCGCAATCTCGATTTCTTTAATACTGTCAATAGCCTGTTGATAAGCTTCAATGGCATCAATATCACATTGGGCTAAATTAACTAATTCAGCAATCATTTCATCATCGGTCATCATAAATAAATCCTCAGTAAATTAATTGATAAGACATAAGCATTCGCCATATTCCCCCATTCTTTGCGCAGACATAAATCGCACTTTGTCCGATAGCCCCTTGCGCGATGGGAAATTGTTAAGGGGCGCTTTTTCCCATGCAATTTTAGTGCCGCTATTTCTATGTCAGGTTAAAAAATTTAAAAAATTACTTAAATAATTTTTTTTTGCGATTTTTAAGTGAGCTGGTGGATTAATGTTGCTACACTGTAACGCTGGGTATTTCAAAGGAACAGATTTTGTGCAGGCAATTCTGTTTAGAATAGAGTGGTGTGGATTATTACTGACGGTAATCAATTCATTTGCTATAGCCGAAACGGTCTCGGAGAGTGATCCTGTTCAGCAATCGCTGGCTCAACAGCAGATATCAGCCCCATTTTCATTGTTAATGTACCAACCCAACTATGTGCTTCCTGTTACACTGAACAGCCAACCAAGCCGTTTGTCAAGCAGCCAAGTTAGTGATGGGCAAAGCTTACAGCCAATTTCAATCCGTTTCCAATTCAGCGTTAAAGTACCATTGTGGACGTCTGATCCTATGCTAAAAAACAGGATTTTTTTTGGCTATACGCAATTATCTTTCTGGCAAGCCTACAATAAATCCCCTTTTTTTCAAGCGACGGATTACCAACCAGAAATTTTTTTAACGCATTTATTCGATAAAAAACTTGCTTATGGTTGGCGTAGTCAATGGCTGCAATTCGGTTTAAAGCATCAATCCAATGGTGAAGGTGGTGTTAATGAGCGCACGTGGAATCGATTGTATGCTGCTGTGACATTATCACACCAAGCTTGGCTTTTAACGATCGAGCCTTGGCATGTATTAACCAGTGCGGCTTATCAGCAGCACAATCCTGATATGGCCCATTATTTAGGTTATGGGCAAGGTGTCGTCGCTTATAAATTTAACAATCAAAGCGTAACGTTAACGAGTTACGGTTTTGATCCAGGGGCTTTAAGGGCGACAGCTATGTTAACGTGGTCGATACCGTTAACACAGCATGTGAATGGGTATAGTCAATTGTTTTCAGGTTATGGTCAAAACTTATTTCAATACAATCATCATGTGAATAGCGTTGGCATCGGTTTTTCATTGAATGAAGGGTTATAAACAATTTTTTCCGTATGTTAATGGGGCAATGTTTAAATGTTTGGCAATGGTTTGGCCAATATCGGCAAAACTGGAACGAATGCCCAACGCTTGAGGCTTTACCTTAGGGCCAAAAAATAACACAGGAATGTATTCGCGGGTATGGTCCGAGCCAGGCCAGCCTGGATCGCAGCCATGATCGGCGGTAATGACGGCAATATCATCGGGTTGCATTTGGCTGATAAATTCCGGTAAGCGGGCATCTAAGTATTCTAGCGCTGTGGCATAGCCAGTGATATCGCGCCGGTGACCGTAAAGCATGTCAAAATCAACAAAATTGGTAAAAACCAGACTGCCATTCGGTGCCGAAGCTTGTGCCATTAAGGTTTTTTCGAATAAGGTGGCATTACCATCGGCTTTGATGGTTTGACTGATGCCTGAGTGCGCATAGATATCCGCTACTTTACCAATGGCAATCACGTCATGACCGGCATTTTTTAAGTGATCGAGCAAGGTCAATGCCGGCGGATTGACCGCTAAATCACGGCGATTGCCGGTGCGAACATAGTGTCCTTCAGTGCCTGAAAAAGGCCTGGCAATAACCCGACCGATATTGTAAGGATCCACTAAACGCCTAGCAATCTCACAGAGTTGATATAAACGTTCTAAACCAAAGTGTTGTTCATGGGCGGCAATTTGAAACACGGAATCGGCTGACGTATAGACTATAGGGCACCCACTCTGACAATGTTCAGCGCCTAATTCAGCGATAATGTCTGTGCCAGAAGCGTGTTTATTGCCAAGGACCCCAGGTAGACGCCCTTCAAGGCACAGCGCTTCAATCAAAGCGGTAGGGAAACATGGGGTGCCTGTAAAATAACCCCAGTCAAATAACACCGGTACGCCAGCGATTTCCCAGTGACCGCTGGGCGTGTCTTTGCCATGGCTTAATTCTTGGGCAATACCCCAAGCACCTTGCGGGTTATGGTCAATGCTTAAGCCTGGCAAGATCGTTTGTGCACTTAAATGGGCTAAATGACCCAAGCCTAACGCATTTAATTGTGGTAATTGCAAAAGCCCGCTGCGGGTTTTGGTATTGCACAAACCTGCTGCACAGGCCGTGGCAATGCTGCCTAACGTGCTAGCACCGATATCACCGAACTGCTGTGCATCAGCGGATGCACCAACGCCAAAAGAATCAAACAGTAAAACAAATGCGCGGGCCATAGAGAGCTTGCTATAATTGTGGTTTAAAATCTTCAGATAGGTTGATTATATACCGCAAATGCACATTTCGATCATAGAATTACACAAAGAGAGTATGAGTTTTTCAGCAGCTCATTTCACCATTTTTTCCAAGACCCATCGAGAAAATCTCCATGGTCATAATTATCAAGTTTCTGTCAAATTAGAATTGATGGTCGGTGAAAATGGATTATCGTTTGACTATCGCGATTATCGGTATAAGATGAATGATCTATGCAAAAATTTGCACCAAGGTTTATTGATCCCGACGTTATCGCCGTATTTAACCGTTAAAGAGCAAGATGGCTTGGTGTTGGTTCATTATGCCGATGAAAAAATGACTTTTTTAAAGCGGGATGTGATTTTAATCGCCATTCGCAATATTACAGTTGAAGAATTATCGAAGTGGTTTACCGAACAATTATTGCAGGATTATGATCAATTGGTGCACGATCATATCATCAGTGTCTCGATTCAAGTCTTTTCCGGCTTGGGCCAATCGGGCGCTTATACCAAAAAATTACGTCATTCTTAAAGGATCATTTTATGAAACCTGTGCAGGTATTAAAACAGTTATTAACCAGTGGGGAAATTTTGGTGGCCCCTGGTGTGTTTGATGGCATGTCTGCATTGCTTGCTAAAGCAGCAGGCTTCCCGGTACTTTATGCCAGTGGTGGGGCCATTGCACGGAGTACTGGCTACCCTGATATCGGTTTACTGACGATGACGGAAGTCAGTGCCGTCTTAGCTCACATTGTTAATGTGACAGGGCTGCCAGTGATTGCCGATGCCGATACCGGTTTTGGTAATGGTTTGAATGTCAGGCGCACGGTGCAAGAATTTGAGCGTATTGGCGTGGCTGGATTGCATTTAGAAGATCAAACCTTTCCGAAACGTTGTGGCCATTTAGCCAATAAAAGTTTGATTCCACTGGCAGAAATGTGCCATAAAATTGCTGTGGCGCGCGGTTGTTTGCAGGATCCTGATTTTTTAATTATTGCGCGCACCGATGCGATTGCCGTGGAAGGTTTTGATAAAGCGATTGAACGTGCGCAAGCTTATGTGGCAGCAGGCGCGAATATGCTTTTTGTGGAAGCTCCTGAAACCATCGAACAAATCGAACAGATCGCACGTGAAGTGCCAGGCCTTAAATTGATCAATATGTTTGCCGGTGGCAAGACCCCGATGGTACCGGTGGATCGCTTGCAAGCTTTAGGGTATTCGTTGGTGATTATTCCCTCGGATTTGCAACGCGCTGCGATTAAAGCGATGCAATTGACGCTTGCAACGATTAAAACGCAAGGCAACAGTGCGAGTATGGCTGAGCAAATGGTATCTTTTAATGACCGTGAAAAAATCATTGGGACAGACAGTTATTTTGCAATTGATAGCGCGTTTAAAGATTAAGTGTATTCATGCTATACGCACTGCGCGGAAAATTCGCACGAGGCGCATAGCATGCACAGTGCTAAGATGATTTCTTAGTCAATACTGCCATTGTTAAGCGATTAATCGAAATTAAGCGTTGTTGTTGATCGTGGATTTCAATGTTCCACACGTGGGTGCTTTGGCCTAAATGATAAGGTTTTGCGGTGCCATACACAAAACCTGCTCGAATCGAGCGAATATGGTTGGTGTTGATATCCAAACCCACGCAATAGAATCGTTCAAAATCGACGCAGCAATTGGCCGCAGTGCTGCCGACCGTTTCTGCCAATACACAAGAAGCGCCGCCGTGCATAATGCCCAGCGGTTGATGTGTACGCTGATCCACTGGCATTCGAGCAATTAAATAATCGTCGCCAATTTCAGTAAAATTCATCCCCAAATGTTCCATCAAGGTATTTTTACTGCGCAAATCCAGTGCTTCTAAGCTCATGTTAACTTGCCATATACTCATAGGAAGACTCTACGTAAATAAAATGTAATCGGGTCATTTTACGAGATTAAGCTTTATTTAGCTATTTTTGAGTAGTGGATTTGTAAGTGAATTTTCCTGACCTTGTTCTATACTTAAAGCAGTTGATGCGCCATCGTTAAGACCAGTATATGGGTTAGTTGATTGCTTGAAAGAATCATCCCAGATTTGCAAATGCCGATCATAAGTGGCAATATCCGACGAGGTACCAAAAGCACCAAAAGCAGTTAGCGCAACACTTAAGACGATACATGGAATAGCCGCATCTTTTGGATCCAAATAAGTGATTACGGGAAGTAGTAACGTCGCTGCGAAACCGGTGGCAAACGTAGCACGTAATGCATTTAAAGCATTCTTTTTTGGCATGCTTAAGACGACAGGGTTTTCTAGCGCATAATGATCTTGATGGTATTGACCATTAATATTAAATACACCATTACAATAAGTTGCTGCCAAACTGATGGCAGCGGCTATGAGCATTGAAACGATTAACACTAAACTGTCGGTGGAACTAAGATCCGATAATGTATCGAAATCTAATTCCAGTGAGCTATCAGCCAGCAAGCTAATGCTATTAATAAACGTAATTGCTAACGTGTTTTGACTCGCAAACGCATTACCAAGAAAGCCTATTAGGGCTAGGACTGTCCATGCATCCGGTGTGTGCTTAAAATAAGGAGCTACTGGGTTTTCATGACTATTGGGACCTTGGACTGCAGCGAAATCGTTTAGGAATTCAGTAGTTTCTGTAGCGTTTTTCATCGCATTATGCCAATTAACTGAATAATGGCAATACGCTGTTGAACCTGCAACATAACTGGCGGCGATAGCCAGCGGAATATTGATTAGGTATTGAATTAAGGGTTCAGTGGCTTTGTGACCGACACTATTAATGATCAGTGGCTGAATTAAAAAAAATACTCGAATCGCTGTTTGGGAAAATTCAATCGCTGCATTAGTATAGAGCTGTGCGTATTCTAGGCGGCTTAATGTAAGGTCATCAGCATAGTTTGTTTCATTATGCGTTTCATGGGCGCAATTGCGCGTATCAGCTCGTGCCATAGCTAAACTTAGAGGGATCATTGCCGCACTGAGGAGAATTTTTACCCAGGGTTGTGGCAATTCTGGATAAAGAAATTTGCTGAACAAACCATTGAGGAAACCCAAATAATCGGCGCCGTGACCGATAAGGTCATTAACTAAATGCATGTCCCAACTATGTGAATGTTCAGCGTGGTTGTGGGAATGATCGTGATTGTGATCACCCGTAGTTGATGTATTATTGGCTGAGGCATTACTGTCGTTTTTTTCTTCAGCAGAAGTCCCGCTTTCAAGGTTAGATGGTGTGGTGGGTGACGTAGTGTTATTGTGACTATGCTCATGATTGGTGCTGTCCTTGTCGCAAGCCTCATTAGCGCAAACAGTTTGCCAACCTTTTTTTTTGTTGCTGTTTGGAATAAACATAAGGTTTTGATATTCTCTGTTATAAAGGAAAAGGGGTGCTTATCGTTGGTGCGCCCAGTATATTTCATTAAGCTTAACGTAAGCTTAAGGTATCATTGCGGCGAATTATGATAACGATAATCATTATCATTTGCAAGGGTGTGTTTGTCAAGCGTGCGTTAGCCAATTCATTGCCTATTCATGGCAACGAGATAAAGAGTGGTTTATACTCGCTATTTGACATCCATTAGCAGAGGTTACGATATGGTATCATCGGGCACGATTCTCGTTGTAGGCATTGTGGCGGTTGTCTTTTTTGGTGGCAAACGCTTGCGTCATTTAGGCGAAGATTTAGGAGCCGCGTTGCGCAGCTTTAGACGTGGCTTACAAGACGAAGAGACAGGCAAAGAACAAAAAGTCCGTGCTGATTCCAAAGCACCCCTGGAGTGACGCATGTCGTGTGGGGAATTATTGGTGGTCGGTGTGGTGGCTTTGGTGGTGTTAGGGCCAAAAGAATTACAACAATGCGCTTTTTATTGCGCCAAAGCATGGAAAGCGTTTCAATCGATGAAAACCGTCGTTTACAATGAAATCACCAAAGTAGAGCAGTCAGATAAACCGGATCTTCATGGTTAAGATGCAAGGTTTAATGATTGTTCGGCGCCATTTATTGCGCAGCTTAGCGGTAACAGGTCTAGTGACACTGGCGTTATTGCCATTGGCGCGGCCGTTATTTACCCGTTTTATGCAACCTTTGTGGCAGCATTTGCCGACTAACAGTCAATTAATCGCGGTGGATGTCTTTAGTGGTTTTTGGGTGCCAGTGGAATTGAGTATGTTGCTGGCATTGTTCATAACATTGCCTTGGTGGTTATTGGAATGTTGGTGGTGGATAGCGCCAGGGCTTTATCGTTCTGAACGCCGGTTATTAAAAGGCATCTTGTGTGCCGGCATGCTGTTGTTTGTTGTGGGTGTTAGTTTTGCCTACCTTTTCGTTCTGCCACTGATGATTCACTTTTTGGTGGTAATGGCACCGACTAAGCTTAGTTTGATGCCCGATGTGGTGATTTATCTGGCGTTTTCAGTGCGGCTACTGGTGTGTTTTGGGGTGTTATTTGAATTACCCTTAGTGATGGTCAGTTTGGTCTATTTACAATGGATCGAAAGAGAACGTTTAAAGCGTTGGCGGCGTTATGTCTTAGTCGGCGCTTTTATCATCGGGATGCTGGTTGCTCCTGATCCTTTGTCTCAATGTTTAATTGCTTTACCACTGTATGCTTTGTATGAATTAGGTTTGTGTTTAACTCTTAAAACGAACTACTAAAAAGGATTCTGTATGTCTTTGTTGCGAAATTTTAGTCAACCCCAAGGTTTGATGCCATTATTTTTTATTGAATTGTGGGAACGTTTTGGTTTTTATGCGGTGCAAGCAGTTTTAGTGTTGTATTTAGTGAAATCGTTTGGTTTTTCCGATGATGCAGCTTATGACACTTTCAGTGCTACTGCAGCTTTTTTATATGCCAGTCCTTTTTTAGGTGGTTATTTGGCAGATAAGTATTTAGGTTATCGGCAAGCGATTTTTTTAGGGGCAGTTTTGTTAATTCTCGGTTATTGGTTATTGATGGTACCGACGGCAATGACGTTTTATTGGGCACTGGCATTGCTGATTGTTGGCAATGGGTTTTTCAAAGGTTGTATTTCAACATTATTAGGCACACTGTATGGTGAAAATGATCCTCGGCGCGATGGCGGTTATACGATTTTTTACATGGGGATTAATACCGGCAGTTTATTAGCACCTGTGGTTTCAGGCTTAGTCTCCGTTAGTTTAGGTTGGCCTTTTGTGTTTGGTTTTGCCGGTGGTGGTTTAGTGGTTGCATTGATGATTGCTGTCTGGGCTTTTAAAGGTTTTGGAGATAAAGGTTTAGCACCGGTGCGAAAGCTTTCCATCGTAGCCGGTATCACGATTAAACCTTTATATCCCATTCTCATCGGTTGCGTAATCGTTACGTTATTAATGGCAAAAATTCTTCACAATGCGCAACTGGCTAATAATCTCTTTATGGTAGTGGCTATTGTTTGCGTGTTGGCCGTATTTGTTTTAGCGTTTCGTTTAAAAGGTTATGAACGTTCTAACATGATGGTGTTGAGTATTTTAATTGTCTTTGCGATTTTATTTTGGGCGATGTTCATGCAAATGTTCAGTTCCTTAACGTTATTCACAGATCGCATTGTCGATCGGGTTTATTTTGGTCATCAGATTCATGCTTCGATGTTTCAATCGATCGAGCCATTTTTTATTATCGCGTTAACCCCTTTTTTTGTGGTGTTGTGGAATCGTTTGGGTCGTAAAAAAAGTAAGTTGAGTTCGCCTAGCATGAAATTCACGTTAGCATTATTGGTGATGGCATTAGCTTATTTGTTATTGGTGATAGCGATAAAGTTCCATGATGCAGTGGGTCAAATTTCTGCTTTATGGTTAGTGGTATTTTATTTTTTATTTACTGTAGCGGAATTATTGTTATCGCCCATTGGTTTGTCGTTAGTGAGTGAATTAGCTCCCAAACGGTATCGGGGTATGATGATGGGCGGGTGGTTTTTGAGTATTTCCATGGGTTTTTCTTTAGGGGATTTTTTAGCGAAATTCACCAGCATTCCCACCGAAATGATTGCTCAAAAAACCATCTTGACGATGCTGCCCTATTATTCGCATGCATTCACCGTATTTTTTGGACTCACCGCAGTCGTTGGCTTGGTCTTGTTTTTGTTAGTACCGCGGTTAAATAAAGCCACTTATAACGATCAACGCTTAGCGGCCATTCATGCTGATACTGTCCCAGTATGAAAATTCCAACTATTCATCCTGGCACCTTGCCAGGTACTTTGATAGCGCCTTTAGCCGCCCTTGATACGGTTAGTAAAGCTTTTGTTTATAGTGCCAATCAAGTGACGGCTATCTCCCTTGACGATTTATTGTCAGGTCAAGTGATACTGAGCGCTACAGAATCGATATGGATTAGTATCGTAGGCTTAAAAAATTTGAGTTTAATCAAACAACTCGGTGATTTTTACCATTTGCATGCTTTAGCGTTAGAAGATGTGCTCGGTTCACATCAACGACCCAAAGTGGATGTTTATGATCACTATGAATTTATCGTGTGTAAACTCGTTAAAAAGGACCAAAAATTAACGAGTCAGCAATTAAGTTTATTTGTGGGCCAAAATTTCATCATCAGTTTTTTAGAACATCCCAGTTCGGTGCTCATGTTAGCTGAACGTAATTTATTAAATCCTCAGAGTAAACTTATTCAACGTAATGTCGATTATTTTGCCTACCAAATAATCGACATTGTGATTGATAATTATTTTGTGGTGATCAGTGAGTACAGTGATAAACTCGATCACTTAGAAGAAAAAATCTTTACAGCGAGTTCAGATGGGTTTATTCGCGAATTACAACGGCTTAAACGCGATATCAGATCCTTAAAATTATATACGTGGTCACACCGAGATTTACTCAATAATATTATTCGCAATGACCAAAACACGGTAAAAAAAGAAGAAGTCTTGTATTTTCGTGATTGCTACGATCATACCGTGCAACAAATTGATATTATCGAATCTTTACGCGAACGTTCAACATCCTTATTAGATATTTATTTATCAACCGTTACTAATCGTTTAAATCAAGTGATGAAAATTTTGACGATTATTTCAGTGGTGTTTATGCCACCGTGTTTTTTAGCAGCTGTGTGGGGCATGAATTTTAAAGATATGCCCGAATTGCATTGGAATCATGGTTATGTCTATGCGTGGCTGACAATGTTAAGTACCAGTGGTTTATCTTATCTTGGTTTTTGGCATTATGGTTGGTTGAGAAACACGCCAAAATAAAATAGTAACAGGACTTATATGAAAATAATTGTGGGTCAAATCAATAGTTGGGTGGGTGCAGTCAAGGCAAATGTCGATAAAATGTTATTGCAGGTAGCGGCAGCTAAATTAATCCACGCTGAATTGATTGTGTTTCCTGAATTAGCGGTGTGTGGTTATCCTCCTGAAGATTTATTACTCCGAGAAGATTTTCTAGCTGCGTGTACGCGCGAATTAATGCGCTTGTGCCAAGCCGCTATTGATATTGCCATTGTGGTTGGCTGCCCTAGAAAAAGCGTTACGGGTGTGCATAATGCCGCAGTCGTGTTGGTGAATCAAGCTATCTTGTGTGAATATCATAAGCAGTGTTTGCCGAATTATGGTGTCTTTGATGAAGCGCGTTATTTTGTCAAAGGTACAGCAGCTTGCGTATTTCGTTTGACTGCGACAGGTCCGTTAATTGGGTTATTGATTTGCGAAGACACATGGTTTCATACTCCCGCGCTAAAAGCGAAAGCGGCTGGCGCTGAAGTATTAATTTCTATTCATGCATCGCCTTTCGCTTTTGAAAAAGAAGCACAGCGTCAACAAGTTTATACAGCTTGCAGTCAATTAACGCAATTGCCGCATTTGTGTTGTCAGACTGTCGGTGGGCAAGATGATTTAGTGTTTGATGGTGGCTCTAAAGCATTTGATGCGCAAGGAAATATCACGTTTGCTGCTGCTTATTTTGAAGAAAACAGTCATTTGATTAATTATGATTCATTAACGCATCGTTTGATTGGTCCTATAGCGCCAGAGATATCGGTGATCGCTAAAATTTATCAAGCGCTGGTGTTAGGCATCAAAGATTATGTTAGCAAAAATACGTTTAAACGCGTCTTACTGGGTTTATCCGGTGGTTTAGATTCTTCTTTAACCTTGAGTTTAGCGGTCGATGCATTGGGCGTGGATGCAGTTACAGCGGTTTTATTACCCTCGCGTTTTACTTCGCAAGCGTCGATGGATGCACTGCGCGCACAATTGGCGTTAATTCCCGTACCCACGATTGAATTGTCGATTGAACCCTTATTTAATTGTACCTTGACAACGTTAGCCAATGTATTTGGGGCAGCTAAATGGGATAAAACTGAAGAAAATATCCAAGCGCGGATCCGCGGCTTATTATTGATGGCTCTGGCGAATAAAAATAATGCCTTGGTATTAAATACCAGCAATAAAAGTGAATTAGCGGTTGGGTATTCAACCCTTTATGGTGATATGGTCGGTGGTTTTGCTGCTTTAAAAGATGTCCCGAAAACTTTAGTGGTAAAATTAGCCCATTATCGCAACAGCATCCAAGCGACTATTCCCGAGTTTATTGTTTCAAGGCCGCCTAGCGCCGAATTAGCGCTAGATCAACAAGATCAAGATTCACTTCCTAGCTATGAAATATTAGATGACATTATCGTACGTTTTATCGATCAACGCCAATCCCTTGAAGATATCGTCCAGGCGGGTTTAGAGCGCTCAGTGGTTGAGAAAATGGTCAAGCTGATCCTTCAAAATGAACACAAACGTCGTCAATCACCGCCAGGGGTGAAAATTACCGCTTGCGCTTTTACCCGTGAACGACGCTATCCGATTAGTTCTGGGCCATGGTGGTGTTAGACGCGGGTTAATTATTGATCAAAATTTTCTTTGACGGGACACGCAGTAACTTTATTAACGTGCTTATAGCTTAGCATGCACCTGCGAATTAGTACGAGCAATAATTAGCGCATCGACTGCAGTCCGCATAGCGTGATCTGTTTCGGTTGAATCAACGCTGGAGGCAGATTGCCAAGTAGTACTGCCTTGACTGCTGTTTTGATCGTTGTTTTCTTCAAGTAAATGCATATTAAGATCTCGGTCACATTCATCATCCTTGTTGGCACCATTATTACGAGATTTTTGTTTTTGATAATAACAGCAACCCAGCGCGGCTAATCCTAGACAAATCGCCACACCTACAGGAAGCACAATGCTGATAATGATAATATTTGGTATGGGAAACGGATCGTCATCCATGGCATGGGTTATTGCGGTAGGTGCTAACGAGGGTGGCATGCTTGGGTGAATGCTTAGATTCGCGTTACTGGTAGGGATTAAACTGGGTGAAGCGGAGGATAAGGGTGCATTTGTCGGTGGGTCAGAGCGTTTAAAAGAGGGTGAGCCTGTTGGTCTAGCGGAAGGTTCAAGCGAGACATCGATCGTCGGTAAAGGTGTCGGTCTGATAAAAGGTTTAAAGGTTGTTTCGATGGTCGGCAAACCTGTTGGTATGGCGGAAGGTTCAAGCGAAACATCGATCGTCGGTAAACTCGTTGGTGTCATGGAAGGTTCAAAAGATGCTTCGACATTCGTAGGTTGAATCGTTGGCTCGGGACTGTTGACACTAGGGGCTACAGTGACGCTAAGGCTTGGCTCTGCCGTGGGTGTAAGGCTTGGCGTTGTTGTCAATGCAACAAGGGTGAATTGGTCAGTTAACGGAGAGCCTCTCACTGGGAATTCAATCTGGATTTGGGACGTGCAACTTGTTTGCCCAGCATTGATAAGTGATGTTACTTGTACATTCACATGGCATTCTTGCTGTGGCTGCAAAGTTATGCCCAAACAATCATTGTCTACCAAGACCGCGGTACACGTATCCGGATTAAGGTCGGTGACTTGAGTCTTGGTAATCGGTACACCGTTAGGATAATTGGCATTTTTAACGACATAGGTGCCGGTAAAACTGCTTACACCATTAAAATCAAGCGGTGGCATTATACTCATTTCAGGTGTGGTAGAAAAACATAGGTACACAGAAGAATCACTACACGTCGCAGGATCGTTAAAATTGCTCGAAAAGGTGGTTTCTGCGTGGTAGGCAATGCTTTTTCTGATAGTCGGTTGATGGACTATCGCGGTAGAGATTGCCAAAGGGGTTAATAAATGCATTAAATTCATAAAATGTTACCTTCCTAAAATGTCCAACTAAAACCGAGTAAGGCACAGGTCGTTCGCACAGGGAAACTGGGTGCGTTATACAAAGCTTGGGAACCGGTAGAATAAGCAGCTGATTGCATGTGACCTAAATGGGTCGACACGTATTCCAGCGAAGCGCTGAGGTGTTCGTTAATCTTACTTTTAAAGCCAAAACCTAAATCATAAGCTAGATTTTTGGCAGTTGATGCGGGTGCGATAATAATTGGCAAGCCAGAATTATTTTGCGTTTCGGTATACGAAAGGGTATTCCAAGCAATACCCAAACCGCCGATAGCGTAAACTGAGGTGCGAAGATAACTATAAAGGCTCGGCTTTAGATCGATCATCAAACGATTAGACGTAAACGGGGCTTGAAAACGTTGATTTTGATAAGCTGGATTGCTAGCATCCCACACCATGCCATTGATGGTGGCACTGTTATGGTTAAAATTGAGTTGCACTAAAAAATCATTCAAAAATTGCCGCTGACGCAATTGTTCAGCAAACAAATGATAGCCAATGCCCATTTGGTAACTGGTTGAATGCGTGACATTATCAACATGATTTAAATCGGTTTCAAACCAAGTCGGTTGTACATAACTATTGCTTGAGGTGGACCAACTCGGGCCTGCTGCGCTCGATACTTCCAATTCTTTAAAAATGTTCGGTGCAATGGCATTGGCGGCAATGGGTGTTAAAAGTACGCTATAAATACTTATTGCGCCGTACAAACTGATGACGTTAGGCTGTTTTTGTGGTACTGAGCGACGCTTCGATACTAAAAAAAAAGAGTGGCTCATAATGAGTCTCGGCGATAATGATTTCCAACGCATATGATATATTATTAAAATAAAAATAACAATGTATTTTTAATGCATAATTAAAATTATTGCCATGGTGAGGTAAGGGAAATTCCAGCTTTTAGGCCGATATGAATGAAACTTGGAACAGATAAGTTATCACTACAGTGCACCTTACAAATACCTTCATCCCTTTGTGGCAATTCGTGCCCTGGTTAACGGGATTTTTTGAAGCGATGGATTTTTTAAGGAGGTGCGACCGGTAAATTTCGTGTGGTATGGTTCTTGCATCTTCAAACATTATTTGCTTAAAGGGGGAATTTTTATGAGTGTGTGTTGTTCATGTGGGAACCATTATGCCAAGACGTTTAGCGTGATGATGCAAGAAAAAAGTTATGATTTTGATTGTTTTGAATGCGCGATTCAACGCTTAGCACCGATTTGTGCACACTATAGTTGTCGGATCATCGGTCATGGTGTTGAAGATCAATTTAATAGCTATTGCTGCAACCATTGTGCTAAATATGCTGGTGAGCAGTTAAAAAAGAAAGATCTTTGAAGCGCTTACTGTCTCGAATCAACAGCTTGAAAAAGAATTATCGTATGGGTTATGTTTAAAATTGACGTGTGTCCGCATCTTAGTAAGATGATCGCCCATTATCGTTAAGTGTCGCGCGTCAAGGCAACAAAGTCATTGACAGTAACATGACAAATTGTTTTTAAATGACGCGCTTTATACTCTTGTGGGATTAGATAGATGTCAAAAAACCAGTATCATAATTGGTGTTTAACTATTCAGTGCCTACCCATTGTCCGGGATAACGCTTTCTTTAAGCTTGCCTCGTTAAATAGGTTACTTTTATTTGAGAGGGGTTAAAGAAATCCCGAACAACTTGTTGCGCTTCGTTCGTGTCAAAATATTGGCACGAAAAAATATCCAGATAAGCATCACCATTCGCATCGATAAAATGACCGGTGATTGAACTGGTTTCAATGAGTTGCACTAAAGAGTAACCGCCCGTTTTAAGACTTTCCGTGGCGAAATGTTCAACGATGGGTTCACCAAATGCTTTCATATTGATTTTGCTAACTAAACGTTTAGCAAAGGCGCGAATAGTGTCAGCATGGGTGATTTTACTTGTGTCACATTGCTGACAATCTAAAATAAGATGATAACCCCAATAGGCATCAGATAGCCTTTCGGGAGCTTGCGTGTTCAAGTTATATGCTTTCATAATAGTGGTCCTATCCTTGGTTTAAAGTCGGCTATTGTAAAGTATATTTTTTATCTTATGGATCGAGGTTTGAATATTTTTTAGACAATGATGCTAATCTTGGTTTTTAAAATTTTTCGTGCTGTCAATTTCTATTGCAGTTATTGCTTTGGTTGGGACTGGTTGATGATCTCGTTAGGGGGTGCGTAATAATGATAAGGAAGGGCGCTAGCGCTGTGGCTGCTTAGCGCCACAGAGAGTGTTGACTGACTTGACATGATTGATTCGATAGGGCTCGATACAGAACTGCCCACACTAGAATGGCTTGAAAAACTAGGAGCAGACAATAATAAGGGCGTTAACCTACTTTTCTGATACAGTGCTTGCGCCTCTTGTAGATTATCTTGCATGACAGGAAGTGCGCGAGAAAAATGTTGATAAAGATTATTAGCATTTATTTTTTTACTCTCGCTCTCATCGCGTTGCTGTTTTAAAAGATTTAACATTAAAACGTGTTTTTGTTGTTCTTCTAACGCTTGTTGGTATTGATTATGTGTGTTAAGCCATTGGTGGTAGGTTTCTTGAAATAGCCCTTGGGTTTGAGTAACGCGTAAAAAGGCATTTTTTCTATCAGGACAATTTTGATCATCACAATTCTGCTGGATTTCATGACAATAAGCTTGAATAGCTTGATGGTTCGCCGTGGATTGTTGTTTTACTGCTTCGAGACAATGTTCAAGCTGACTTTTTAATTCGCTGACATATTGTTGGTAAGCGTTTGTTTGTGCGAACGCTTGGCGATAGGCTTGATCAGCTTCACTATGCGCTACGCTAAACGTAAGATACTTATTGGCAAAGCCATTGCTTAATTCTTGCGTCTCTTGTAATAAACGCAATGCTTCATAAGTTCGGTTGAGTTCTGCAGGTGCGTGTTCTTCAGGATTCAT
>CAISUE010000046.1 GCA_903888615.1 uncultured Gammaproteobacteria bacterium | reverse complement strand
ACGGTGCCCGCGCTGGCCGATCTTCACGTGCCCCTGCATAACTGGCACGCTCTGGGCTGCGACCGCTAGCTGGTCTGCCCAAGCCAGAGGCTCTTTCACTATTACCTTGGTACGGTGCCCGCGCTGGCCGATCTTCACGTGCCCCTGCATAACTGGCACGCTCTGAGCTGCGACCGCTAGCTGGTCTGCCCAAGCCAGAGGCTCTTTCACTATTACCTTGGTACGGTGCCCGTGTTGGCCGATCTTCACGTGCCCCTGCATAACTGGCACGCTCTGGGCTGCGAGCCAGCCTTTCTTCTCGCATCTGCCCTTGATAGGGGCTACGGCTACGAACAGGCTTAGTTTCTGGACTTTGCCCGTGATCTTCGATCTTCTGACGTGCAATGCGTTCTTCTGATCGAGCCGGGCGTTTGGCGGCAGGTGGACGCTTAAGGACATCGGTTTTTGAATACTCTTCATCCAGATACTGAGGTGGGGCAATGGAAAAATCACTTTCTGGTTGATCTGCAAAGGTGGTATCAGTCGGCTTTGACGCCATGGTTTTCAGCCCTAAAGGTTTACGGTTAATCGAAGGAGTTTTTACAACAGGCGTAATCGGTTGTTCAGTTGTAGCTAAAGCGGTTAGTTTAACAGGTTCTACCGTCAAACTCGTCATAAAAGCATCGACGGCTTCACGGGACATTTCTTCCCACCGCCCTGCTTTTAAAAAACGCGGCAACACTAATTGCCCAAAGCGGATGCGTGACAAACGACTCACCATCACACCTTGACTTTCCCACAGACGGCGGACTTCCCGATTGCGTCCTTCCGCTAAGGTGACATGATACCAATGATTCGCCCCTTCACCACCGGCTTCACGAATTTGACTAAAATGGGCTAAACCATCTTCCAATTCAACACCTTGTTTTAAAATAGCCAACATTTCTTTGCTGACATCCCCCAGTACACGCACGGCGTATTCACGCTCAATACCATATTTAGGGTGCATCAATTGATTAGCCAATTCACCGTCATTGGTAAACAATAACAAGCCTGAGGTATTAAAATCAAGACGGCCGACTTGAATCCAGCGCTGATTACGCAACATAGGCAAATGATCAAAGACAGTAGGACGATTTTCTGGATCATGCCGCGTACAAATCTCTCCTTCGGGTTTGTGATACATTAAAATGCGCGAAGAATGCGCTGCATTCAGTCGAATCACATGACCATCAACGCGAATTTTGGCATTTTCATCTGCCCGATCACCCAATTGAGCCAACTTACCATCGATACTCACTCGCCCGGCAACAATCCATTGTTCGATTGATCGGCGCGAGCCTAGGCCAGCATTGGCCAATATTTTTTGCAACTTTTCTGTGGACATAAGGACCCTAAGTCATCGGTTTTTAAAGAAATCAATTTACAGAAGTAGAAATTTAAACTTATACTCTGTCGCTGAACAGTTTTTTTACATCATTTTCTACAGGAAAGTTGCATGCTACAATCTAAACTTATTAACAATCCCACCTTAGCACGACGCTTCGCTTGGATCGTTTGTGCCCTCGGCGCACTCTTTTATTGTTACGAATACTTTTTAAGAATCACTCCCAGCGTCATGATGCCGCAATTGATGAGTGCCTTTCATATCGATGCTACCGCGCTCGGCACCATCGTTAGCTTCTATTATTTCGCTTATACACCTATGCAGTTACCGGTAGGTATTACCATGGATCGCTACGGACCGAGACGCTTATTGATTTTTGCAGCATTGGTCTGCGCTTGCGGCGTATTTTTATTCGGTTCCCCCCATCATATCATCATTGCATCGATTGGCCGACTAATGATTGGCTTTGGTTCAGCTTTTGCTTTCGTTGGCGTACTTAAATTAGCCTCGATGTGGTTACCTCCTGAGCGTTTTGCACTGGTAACCGGCTTAACCATGGCACTTGCCATGGTAGGCGCGATGACCGGCGATGTGTTAGTCGCTAAATTTGTCGCCATCAGCGGTTGGCAAGCAACCATTAAATTTTCGATCATTACCGGTTTAATTTTAGCAGCAGTCATCGGCTTAGTCATTCCCGATCAACCTTCGGAATTTATCAAGCAAAGTGCTCAGAAAAAAAACACTTACCGGGAACTATTTCGCGACACCTGGAAACTATTACAAAATCCGGTGATTTGGTTAAATGGTTTTGTCGGCTGCTTCCTCTATATGTCGCTGTCTGTTTTTGGCGAAGCGTGGGGGCCTCAATATTTGCATGTCGCCCATCACTTATCAGCACAATCTTCCGCTAATATCACCACAGCTATTTTTCTTGCTTGGGCTATTGGTTGCCCTTTAATCGGTGCAATGGCGACTAACTTAAAGCGCACATTGCACTTTTTATTAATTGGTTCTCTGTTAACGACACTTTTCAGTGCTTTAATGCTGTATTTTGGTGAATTACAAGGGTTTAGCCTCTACACGTTGATATTTCTATTCGCGCTAGCTTCCTCTACGCAAATTTTAGTATTTCCTCTAGCACAATCCTTAGTCAGACATGAAATGAGTGGCACGGCAGTCGCTATCACCAATATGTTAGTCATGCTCGGTGGTGCAGTATTTATCCCAATGATCGGTAAAATCTTAGATTATAATTGGGATGGCGCTATGGCGGATGGAATCCGTGTTTATACGCCGCATGCGTATACAACTGCCCTTTCAATGCTCGTCATTGGCGGCGCTATTTCCTTCATTTTAATTATGTTTATCAAACGTCAATTAAAAATCAAAGGCACCCTGGTTTAAACAAAAATCGACTAGAGACTTTGTATCGCCACGCAATACAAAGTCTCTAGTCTCTAGTCTCTGACAAGTACACATCAAACCTCGAATGACTCCCTAACAATTGATAATGAGGCTTCACCTCAGCCAATGGCGGCGCTAAACGCGCTCGCTTCACAACGACTTTATGTAATGCCCGCTGACGCGCTATGGTTAATAATACCTGTTGCTCTTCCAAGGTCGGCGGACTATTCAATACGTGCAGCATTTGTAAATCTTTTTTCACTAACGCTGTTTTACTAAGGTCATGATCAAACATCGGATCTAAATAAATAACATCAGGCCATTTTGATGGGTTCAAAGCGGTTAAATAATCGACCGAATTCGTTTGCTGCACACTTAAAGCAAACGCCCACTCACTTTGCAGCAATCTTGCCACTAAATCTTCTAATAAACACGCTAACACCGGTTTCTGCTCGAGCATAACAACGTTTGCACCACTGGCTGCCAACAATAGGGCATCTTTACCTAAGCCTGCTGTAGCATCGATAATCGTCAAAGGGCGATGCAGGTTTTTTACTTTACACGCTTTAACTAATTGCTCTTGATTAACATGATGTAAGCGATAAGCTTGCCTACCTTCCTTAAAATTCACGTAAAGTGGTTTAAACTGTGGCAAACTTAACGCTAAATAATCACTCTCAACAAGCAATAGCCAATCATCGGTCATGGGCATGTGCGTGACTAATGGCCACATTAAACGCTGCGCTAACAATTGTGCTTTTTTTATTAAGGGTTCTTCCGTATGGCAACACACCACAACCGCCATTGCTTTTACTCATTATTGATCCTGATAAGCTTAAGCTTAACATCGATCGTCCAGGCTGACAGCAAAGCCGTCACGTTACCGATCATTAATTTAACCATGGCTGAACAAGTTTTTAGCACTGAAGTGGCGAGCAATGATGCCGCTCGAACACAAGGCTTATCCGATCGGCCCTCGCTGGCAGCGAATCACGCCATGCTCTTTGCGTTTGCCCAAAGTAGTCAAGTAAACTTTTGGATGATCCAAATGCATTTCCCCCTGGATATCATTTGGTTAGATAGTGACAAACATGTCTTAGGACTGGTGGCTGATGCTGAAGCTTGCATTGGTTCGACACCTTGCACCCTCAATACAGCATTGAGCGATCCTAATACCTGTCGACCAGGTCTTGCCCAAAGCCAATGTCCCTTATTGCCATCACCCAATAACACGCGTTATGTATTGGAAGTGCCCGCTAAAACCGCCGAACAATTGCATGTGGTAAAAGGGACGTCGATTCATTTCAATTTACCGAATGATTAAATGCTAAAATAGCCGCTTCGCATTTATCTCATTTACCCTTTTAATAGGCACTTGCCATGGCGAACTTAGCAGAAACCCAACAGCAATTATTTAATTTTTTACAGTGTAAAGATTCGATCATTGAATCGTTAGTGACTGGTAACACAGAAAAAGAAGTCAAACGACGCCTGCACATTTATCGTGAAGCTTATCAATTGCGCCTGACTAATCATTTAGCCAAGCAATTTCCCATTTTAAAAAGGCTGTTACAAGCGGATGCGTTTGAAACATTAAGCTTAGCGTATTTAGCATTTTACCCACCCACCCATTTTGCCATTCGCGGTTTTGGTAATCAATTAGCCGATTTTTTAAACACTGACCCACTTTATGCCAAACAAGCTTCCTATAGTGAATTAGCTAAACTCGAATGGCAATTGAATGAAATCATCGATGAAACCGCCAGCCAACCGCTATTAAACGTGGCGCAATTAAGCGCGCTAACTCCCACAGATTTAGCGAATACCTGTTTTCAATTACAAGATTATGTTCGTATCGTGGCATTTCATTACGATACCCCTTTGTGGCGCGATGCCTTAAAAAAATCCCTTAAAGCTATGCCAACCTTATCTACTCACCCGATAAGTTATGCTCTGTGGCGCAAAGACTTTCAAGCTTTTTATCGGCCTTTGACAACGCGTGAAACCCATCTACTAACTGCCCTTAAACACGGCGCAAGTTTTGCCGAATTATGCGCCCTTGCGATGGAATTTAACGCTAGCGACGACACTGCCGCGGCTCAACACGTTGTCCAATGCTTACTCACGTGGATTAACGACGGTTATTTCACTGCAACCTTAACCACAAGACATTAATATGCTCCACATTTATCATTCACACAGTAAACAAAAACTGCCGTTTACCCCGTTAATCCCTGGCAAAGTTGGTTTATATGTTTGCGGCATGACGGTTTACGATTATTGTCATATCGGCCATGCTCGCACCATGGTCAGTTTTGATCTTATCGTACGGCATTTGAGAGCCAGTGGTTTTGAAGTCAATTATGTTCGCAATATCACCGATATTGACGATAAAATTATCCAACGCGCCACAGAAAACAATGAATCGGTCAGCAATTTAACTACCCGCTTCATCGAGGCGATGAACCACGATGCCGCGCAATTAAACATTGCACCACCCAATCATGCGCCGCGCGCCACCGATTATGTCGAACCCATGATTGTTATGATCAAACAATTAATCGCTGACGGCCATGCTTATGTGGCCACTAACGGCGATGTGTTATTCGATGTTGCAACTTACCCCGCTTACGGCACCCTGAGTGGTCAAGATTTGAGTAAATTACGGGCAGGCGCTCGTGTTACCGTCAACGATAGCAAACGCGACCCTCTGGATTTCGTATTGTGGAAAAGCGCTAAACCTTTTGAACCTGCTTGGGAAACACCTTGGGGGCTCGGCCGACCTGGCTGGCATATCGAATGTTCAGCTATGTCGCAAGCTTTATTGGGCGCGCATTTTGATTTGCACGGTGGCGGCCATGATTTACTCTTTCCACACCATGAAAATGAACTAGCTCAATCTGTTTGTGCTAATCATCAACCTTTTGTTAATACTTGGCTACACACGGGTTTTGTGCAAATCGATAATGAGAAAATGTCAAAATCTTTAGGCAATTTCTTTACAATTCGCGAAGTACTCGAAAAATTTAAACCTGAATTAGTACGTTATTTTTTAATCAGCGCCCATTATCGCAGTCCGATCCATTATTCAGATCACGCACTCAAGCAAAGTGGTTTGGCATTAACGCGACTCTACCAAGCATTGCGTGATGTGAAAGCGGCTTCAACTGCAGAGGTAACAACGGGTGATTTTGAAATGCGATTTGTAGCGGCGATGGACGATGATTTTAACACGCCCGAAGCGCTGGGAATTTTGCATGAATTGGCGCGAGAAATTAATCGCTTAAAAGATCAGCACGATGCAACTGCTAACGCTTATGCCGCTTTATTGCTTCGCTTAGGGCAACGTCTTGGCATTTTGATGCTTGAACCCGAACAATTCTTTCAAGGGTCTGATAACGTCGATAGCACCCAGATCGAGCAATTGATTCAACAACGGCTCAATGCTCGTGCGCTTAAGCAATGGGCTAGCGCTGATGCCATTCGCGACCAATTATTAGCTATGAATATCGTCTTAGAAGATAATGCTGATGGCGTAAAATGGAAAAAAATTTAGCCGCCCATTTAACGCTGACAGAAGAGGGCGTACTTAAATGCGACGCTCCTTATAAAGATACTTTAATTATTTTTTGGGTTTGTCTTCTAATGCACACATACGCAAATGATTGGTTTCAACAAATTCCATGATGGATTCATACAAGGAGGGATTGGCATCGCGCAATTCCGGATCAAGCAGCATACATTGATTGCCGTCTTTGACACTGGGTTGGAGCAATGGCGAATAGGTGATGCGGCGGTTACGAAACGTACATAAACTCCCACTCATCCGCTCTGCCCAATCACTGGGCCGAAATTTTTCACCTTCATCGGTGACACCTTCAATTACAATGGTTTTATCGCTCACATGCACTCACAGTTGCTATAAATCTTTTATGTATCCATTCAGCACGCGCCGCACGGGAAACTTAGCTAGTGTGGGTTAAGGGGGAGATCCGCGATTCTCCCCCTTAACAATCCCCCACCACACAAAGAGCCACTGGCTTATGTCTACGCAAGAAATGGGAAAATGTACTGAATGGTTATCTTTTAGGTACCCGTTTAACTCAACTTACTTCTGGTCTATGCTGATAAGCCAGAGTCTGATATTCTTGTCATCATGTGGAAGCTGAGCCTGCCAACTTCCTGGTCACTATCTTAACATATTGAAGCCACTTTATGAGCGCACCATTAACACCCGATGAAACCGATAATAGTCATGAAATCATTGAACTAGAAGGTCAAAAACCTGCTAAAGGGATTTATTTATTACCCAACTTATTCACAACCGCCGCATTATTCTCTGGTTTTTATGCTGTCGTTGCTGCTATGAAGGGTTTATTTGATTTAGCGGCCATCACGATTTTCATCGCAATGATCGCCGATGGCCTCGATGGTCGCATCGCCCGCCTTACAAATACCGAAAGCGCTTTTGGCGCCGAATACGATAGTTTGTCAGATATGGTCGCCTTTGGGGTCGCGCCTGCGTTAGTGTTATATCAGTGGAGCTTACAAAGCCTCGGCAAACTCGGCTGGTTATGCGCTTTCGTCTATGTGGCTGCTGTCGCTATTCGTTTAGCGCGTTTTAATGTTCAGCACGATAATCAAGATAAACGCTATTTTATTGGTTTACCTTGCCCATCCGCCGCTGCCATCATCGCAGCTTTGGTCTGGTTAGGCTCAGATGCTCGCGTGAGTCATACTTTACCCAGCGCTTTGGTTGGCATTTTAACCATCGCTGTTGCGGCAGCGATGGTCAGTAATTGCCCCTATCGCAGCTTCAAAGATGTTGATATTAAAAATCGGGTGCCTTTTGTGACCATTTTAATCGTCATCATGGTCTTTGTCGGCATCGCTTTAAAACCTGATTTAATCCTATTTATTATTTTTGGTGCATTTGGGTTATCAGGACCCTTAACGTGGTTAAAAAAACGCAGTTACAAGAAAAAAAGCCCAGCACCCAGCACTGAACAACCTAGCTGAGTCGCTATTGCCCAGACATTTTGCCCGAGGCCAATTAGTTTATAAGCGTCGGGTGAGGGCGCGACTCGAGGTAATGCGTATCACTCAACGCTGAGTGATACGCTTTTTAAGCGTAACATCACCACCGCCCAGCTGAACACGCCTTTTTTTATTATGCCCTCAGTTTAAACCAACTCTACCGCCTACGCTCTTTCCAACATCCTGCACATCAGCCTGAAATGTAAAGGCTTTCTTGCCAAACATTCTTTAAGGCAATAATCAACTCCACCGCCTAAATATTGAATTAAATATTCTCTTTATGATATTATATGCCTATCACTAATAAAAATATAGCATAAAAGGATTATATATGCATCAATCACCCGAATCATCTTCAAGCAACCATTATGGCGTTATCACCGAACTGTCACAAATCAACACCCACAGCGTTCCCGCCATGGATATCGAAAATGCTGTAAAAGACACGCAACCGCTCAGTGATGCCAGCGACCCTTTCGTTTTGTCAACCACGCTCAACTTAAGTAACACAATCCCTCAACAAGACCTAGTGCGCGATGTATCCGCATTCGATGCTGACAACGGTCACTATTGGTCAACACGCTTTACGATGCTGGCCATCCAATTCCCAACGACCAAGGAGCGTAATTATTGGGCAATTTTTTTGCTTAGTTATGGCGTTAGCGTTGCTGCAGCCACTTTTTATTCTTTGACGCAATCGATAAGTCTTGCCACAGAATTAACATTGGCGCCACAGGGTCTATCACGAGGGGCTTTATCAATCATTGAATGGCTCGCCAAAGGCGCCGCGATGAGCCTGATTATTTTATATGCCGATTTAGCCAAAGAATTACTCTCAAATAGCATCAGCGGGCTTTCCAGTCTTTATGCCGCTGAAAAAAATTTTACTGTCGTCTTGAAACACTTGCCTGCAATTTTCTTAAAAGCTATTCCGACCATGGCTGTGGCTGGAATGGCTGCGAGCGCAAGTGCAAATGCCACTTATAAAAATTTAACCGCCAGTGGTCAGTTAGCTCCAAGCGCTATTCAGTATTATTGTGCCATGGCGATGCTTGGCTGCAGCATCAGTTATTTTACCTTACTGGATGCGTTTATTATCAAACCCTTCGTCAAACAGTGGCGCAACTTCGAATCAAGCAAACCCGCTACAGACCGGCAAGCATTGCGCACGTTACAAGGCTTTTATATAACCAAACTCGCCACCTTCATCAATACCGTGAACCAGCCATTCGATAATGCGTTAAGTAATCCACAACAATCACCGCAACAGGTTTTATGGCGCCATTTTTGTGCTTCGCGCGACGCTAAAACCCTTCCTGAATTGTTCGCTAACGCGATTGATTTTAGCTATGATCCCACGTTATTGAATCAATTGGCACCCAAAAAAAGACATCAAGATTTAAAAAATACTATCCAAGCGGCCATGTGTCTTATCTTCGCACTGATTTATTGCTTGCCTAATTTAGCCCAAGGCTTACAAGCCAACGCTTTTGTAAAAGATAGCTTAAGCTTAACGATTCTTTCACCCCTCATAGGCGCGGCTTTTTATAGCGTTATGACCACCATTTATTTTTTAAGCGCAAAGACTTTATGGGATACCCTGGCAACACCCTTTAAATACCCCAGCACGTATAATGAAGCGACTATCTTTATGGCTAAAAGTGTCTTGATAGTGCTAAACTTAGCAGCCCAGCTGTTGTTAACTATCGCATTTCCTTTTACCTTTACAAGTCAAAGCAATCTAGCTATTGCCAACCTGCAATTAGTAATGACCGCATTAATCACACCGGGATCTGTTTTATTTGCCGTTGATTGGGCATTTGACAAATTGCGTCATTATCACAATGCTTGGGCTAGCCGTGAACGTTTACAAGCCACGGAAATAATTCGCTTAACGCATGAAGATATTCACACCATACATCATTATTTAAACGCTAATGCTTTTGCTTTAATTTCTGAATTAGATCGCGCGCCTTCTCTTGCTATTGAAGCACTTTATAACGATATCCATGCCTTATTGATACGTCGTGACGTTCAACATGAATCATTGACTGATCCTGACTCGGAAAGAACGCTACCTGCTGCATCATTATTAACGGAATACCAACCCCCCGGGGAAGTCATCGATACACCGTTATTAGCCGTTAGTCAAAGCTTAAAACAATTAGCAGCAGCACAAACCCATTTATCAACCACCTATCGCTGGCACTCTGTAGAAAGGACGCTAGTTTAAGGGTATTTTTTCCATTCAACCCTTATCCGCGGATTAAAAGAGCAAAGATAAAAAGTCTGAATGAAAAAATCGCTTAGCATGGATGACGGCATGAATAAAAATTGCTTGCAATCTCACGCAGAAATCATTTTTTTACGATTCTTTCTGTGCCATTGTATATTGATATTAATGTACTTATAATCGCGCTTGAACTTTATCATTTACAAGGAGTAACTCATGAGTCAAGAGATTTCCGTCGCCCCCAAAGAACGCATTAATATTGTTTACAAATCAGCGGTAGGGGATCAACAAGAACAAATTGAATTACCGCTTAAATTATTAGTCTTGGGTGATTTCAGTTTTGGCGCAGCAACCACTTCCCTCAGCGATCGCAACGCTATCAACATCAATAAAATTAATTTCAATGCCGTTTTAAAAGATCAAAATGTCGCTTTAGCATTGCAAGTTCCTGATCGTTTATCAACTGATCCTGCAGCGACCCTCAGTGTCAACTTAAACATTAACACGCTGGAAGATTTCGAACCTGACCATCTTGTCACCAATATTCCTGAATTAAATAAATTACTCGATTTACGCAATGCCTTAAAAGGTTTAAAAGCACCCCTTGGCAATGTACCCGCTTTTCGCAAACGCTTGGCGGAATTAATCGAAAATGCTAGCACCCGTCAACAAATTTTAGATGAATTAGCCATTAGCGCTTAATTCCCATTACCTGATCTAAGGAGAGCATCATGGCAGATTCACAAGCTTCATTGGTTGCTGATTTACTCGCACAATCCAATATCAAAACAACCGACGCTTCGTACGCAACGACCAAAGCCGGACTCGGCGCATTTATCACTGAAATTATTTCCCAACAACGCACCGACGAAAAAGTATCTACCAGCCTAGTTGACGATTTGATTCGTGAAATCGATGGCAAAATATCCTTACAAATGGATGAAATCCTCCATAACAGCAATTTTCAAAACATAGAATCCGCTTGGCGTTCACTGAAATTTCTCGTCGACCATACCGATTTTAATGAAAATATTCGCATCACTATGTTGAATGCGACTAAAGAAGAATTAAATCAAAATTTCGCCGATGCCGGTGACATTACCCTTTCCAGTCTTTATAAAACGGTTTACAGCGATGAATTTGGTCAATTTGGTGGCCAACCCTATGGTGCCGTCATTGCCAATATTCATTTCACTGCCGATAAGGAAGATATTGATCTATTACGCAATTTAGCGGCGATCAGTGCGATGGCGCAAGCTCCATTACTGACCTCTGTTGCTCCACAATTTTTTGGTGTTGATGATTTCACCCAAATGCCTGAATTAAAAGACATCAATGCTATTTTTGAATCGCCAATCTATGCACCTTGGCAAGAATTCCGTGCATCAGAAGATGCACGTTATGTCGGCCTCGCTTTACCGCAAATTTTACTTCGCCCACCGTATGGCATGGATACGATTCCTGTTAAAAATTTTAGCTACACGGAAGCAGCTCAAGGGGATTCTAAAAAATTCTTATGGGGCAATGCCGCTTTTGCCTTAGCTTCTCGCTTAACCGATAGTTTTGCCCATTACCGTTGGTGCGCTAATATTATCGGACCGCAAGGTGGCGGGACTGTCGATAATTTACCCATTTACAATTTCAAATCGATGGGTGAAATCCAACAAATGATTCCAACGGAAATTTTAGTCACCGAACGTCGTGAATTTGAATTGGCTGAACTCGGCTTTATTTCATTAACGATGCGCAAAGGCTCAGGCAATGCGGCATTCTTTTCTGCTAATTCAGCACAAAAAGCCAAAACTTTTGCTGATACCGCTGACGGAAAAGCTGCTGAAACCAATTTCCGCTTAGGCACACAACTTCCTTACATGTTCATTATCACGCGTTTAGCGCATTATTTAAAAGTATTAGAACGTGAAAATATCGGTAGCTGGAAAGAACGTTCCGATGTTGAAAATGAATTAAACACCTGGCTCAATCAATACGTCGTCGATATGGAAAATCCACTGCCAGAAATTCGCAGTCGCAAACCTTTAAAATCCGCCAGTGTCATAGTCGAAGAAGTGCCCGGTAATGCCGGTTGGTATCGCTCTACGCTAAAGATTCGACCGCACTTTAAATACATGGGTGCAGGCTTTACCTTATCCCTGGTCGGTCGTATCGATAAAAAATAATTTTATTTACTCAGCACCACGTACTGAATAAATGCCAATAATTTTATCTTACCAACAGCGTGATGATTCTGTCGCGCTGTTTTTTATCCTACTTGTATTTAAAAAAGGAATTTATTATGACGCTTAACAATTCTCTTCGTGGTATCAGCTGTGCTTATCCCTCACTCACGCCAGAAAGCAGTAACGATGCCTTTCCGATGCTAGCTACCTTAACTTTTCAAGAAGGTGTGTTAGCGGGTGATTCCAAAACCAAAGGTTTTGAAAATAAATTTGAAATTTTAGCTTATGATTTTTCGCTGTCGCGCAGTACAGACAGTAAAGGCAGTACGCTACATACGATGTCGAACAATGGCATTCGCTTAATCTTTCCCGTAAATACCACCGCCAAAGTATCTTTTTTTCAAGCGTTGGTGTTAAAAACCATGGTTAAAAAAGTGCAATTACAAATTGTCGATATGTCTAAACAAACGCCAACCGAACAATTTGAAATTGACATTCAAAATGCATTGGTTGTGGATTGTTCGTTTGATTCACAATTTTATTTAGGTGCGGCTTTTGCTGTGACCTTAATCGGTGACACTATTACCCTTGATGATAAAATTTCGAAAAAATCAACTGCATACGATACCACAACTTCTGTTCTAGCATCTTAACGTGGCCATTGAGCGATTATTAGAACGCCTCCAGCGATGGAGCAATGATGATGTTCGCGAACAAACACCCGCACAACAACAAGCGATGTTGTTGTGCTCGGTGCAAAAACATTTAAGTGAATTATTATCAACGCATCAAGGCTCAGCCTTGATTGATCCGACGCTAGGGCTTCCCAATAACCTCGAATTAACCACTATTGGCAATTACCAAACGTTAGCCGCCACCATAAGCGCACAAATTTCACACTTTGAACCACGCTTAACGAATCCCAGCGTGCAAGTATTAGGTTTAAATCAAGCGCACGTTTGTTTGCAATTTGCTTTGTCAGGGCAATTGGGCGATGATCCACGAAGAATACATTTTTTAATTAGCATTAAAGCCGGTAATGCCAAAGTATTGGTAGAATTATAAAGCTGTTAAAAAATTATCCTGTGCTATTTTACAAATTAATGAATTTTGTCTGAAAAAGAAGCGCTCACTATGCTGACTCATTATTACCAACAAGAATTATACAAAATTCGTGAATTAAGCGACGAATTTGCTAAATTATATCCAATGTTAGCGCCATTATTGGGCGAGCGAGGCGATCCTGATGTCGAGCGATTACTCGAAGGTTTTGCTTTTTTAATTGCTCAATTACAAGAAAGAATTTCTAAACGTTTACCGGAACTTTATAGTAGCTTTGCACAATTATTTTACCCGCAATTGTTGCGGCCATCCCCTTGCGTAACAACCATTCAATTCAATCCTGCCGATAATATCAGCAAATCCCTCGTCGTTGCCGCTAACACCCAACTATTGTCTGTCACGCTACAGAATCAGCGTTGTACCTTTTCAACTATCGATGAATTAATCATTGAACCCATTCAATTAAAACAAACCCGCTTAGATACAAATAATTATGGTCAAAAGCGCTTGATATTAGAATTTTCCTTATTGGGTTTAACCCTAGATGCTTTAAAAACAACTGAAATCATTTTTCATTTAGCTGGTGAATGGGGGAATGCTACACAGCTTTATCATTTACTCTTAACGTCCGTTGAAAAAATCACCCTTCAAGCCGACAATACGACAGATCAAATTTTATCAGCAGAAGCACTACAACTCTATCAGCCAGCTTTTGATCGTAGCTTATACCCGCAAACAAATGATCACAAAGATAATTTCTTACTGCTGCAGCAATATTTTACTTTTCCTCGAAAATTTATGTATGTCTGTTTAAAACAATTCGCCACTTGGCTTAACCGTTCAAAATCAACGGCATTTCGTATCGAACTGTTACTCAACACCCACGTTACGTTACCGCCATTACTCGATTTGAGTCAAATACAGTTACACTGTGTGCCGGCGGTTAATATCACTGAAGCTATCGCCGAACCCTTTTTACTCGATTATCACTTGCAAGATTATCGACTGCGCGTATCATCAAGCCAAGCGCCTTACCAACAAATTTTTGATGTAAAAACGGTCACGGGTTACCAACAAGGTTTAGCGAAACCGATCCAATACCAACGCCATTTTTTAGAACATAGCAAAGATGCTTTACATTACGAAGTGATTTATCGGGCGGGTATTAATCTCGACAATTGGGATCACTATTTAAGTTTTCCGACCCCCAATACGATCGATCAACCTTATCAACAAACCATCAGTACCACCATTTTACTGTGCAATGGTAAATTACCAGAGTACTTGCGCTTACATGAAATTAATCAACCCGGTATCAATGCGCCAGAATTACTCCCCTTCAAAAATATTGATTTGTGTTCTCGCTACCACAGTCCAAAAATGCAAGCACAGTTTTTATGGCAAGTACAAGGGATGTTCAGCTTTAATTTTTTACCGTCTCTCGATGTCAAGCGCTTTAAAGATTTATTATTATTATTTTTACCCCGCATCGACAACACCCCTACTAGCACAGCGTTTCATACTATCCAAAGTATTGAAAACCTAACTGTTGAACCCTGTGAACGCTTAATTCGCGGCGAATCGTTTACCGGCTTAACCATTCACCTTAGTTGCAATGGCAATCACTTTATCAATAGCAGTGATTTATATTTCTTTGGTCAAGTTTTATGGCAATTTTTTCTTATCAACACCCCTATCGGTGGATTTTACACGTTTCACTTAATTAACTCAGTGGCAAATGAATCATGGACATGGGAACCAAACTTACCGAAAATACTTCAACAACACAAAAAATTCCCGCCATCATCGTAGACTTATTAGAAAATGCATCGCGGTATGATTTTATAGCAGCAGTGAAACTAATTCGCGTGTGGTTGCTATCGCAACAATTACCGATAACCTGGCCACAAGTGAAATGTGTTGCCCACCTTTCGTTGGCATTTAGCACAGCAGAAATTCAAGCCATTACCCGCTCCAACGACAATCATTTTATTATTTATGCTAATTTTTTAACGATCTATGGCACTGCATCACCCCTACCCAATTATTACACCGAATATTTATTTTCCAGTATCAATCAAGATAACCCAGTTGTGCGTGAATTTTTGGATTTATTTCAACATCGCTTATATGAAAAATATTTCGAATTACATCAGAGTGTCCAATTAACCACTAATACCGATGCCAGTAATCACTATACGCAACAAATTTACAGTCTAGCCGGTTTAGGGAATCAGAGCCTTATTCCAACCATTCCACAAAATCGCTTATTACGCTACGCAGGATTGTTATCGTGTAAACTGCGCACTTACAGTAATTTACTCAAATTATTAAGTGATTACGCCCATGTTTCACTCGAAATAGAGCCTTATTTTCGTATTAAACGCGCTATTGCTACGCAACAATACGCTTTACTGGGTCAAAAAAATTGCTCTCTGGGTGATGATTGCCATCTGGGTCAAAGCTATTACAGCATGAAAAACAGTATTAAAATTTATTTTTTAAACTTAAGCATCGAACAATTTAAAAATTTATTGCCAGGGCAACGTTTAAGTCAAGAAGTCAGTGAATTAATTAAACTGTATGTTTTACAAACGATTAATGTGCATGTTGAATTGCAATTACACCCTGCCTCAACACAACAAAGTGGCTTGTGTCATGATTCTCAGACACGCTTAGGCATGAATTCGTGGTTGGGACAATCGCGTAAAGTATCGCCATTAAATCTGGCTTATCAGTTAATGTAAAGGACTACCCTAATGATCACCGTCGATATTAAAGCTTTGTTAACCATACTCAATGGGTATTGTAAAGAAGCGTTAGAAAAAGCTGCTTTACAATGCGCCGCGCGATCCCATTATGAAATCACTCTCCAGCATTGGCTGTGTGCTTTATTAGACAATGAACGTAGTGATATGGTGTTAATGTTGCGTTCCCAACATGTCAGTATCGCTCATCTTAAGCAGCAATTACTCAATAGCTTGGAAGCTTTTCCCAGCGGTAATAGTAGCAAACCGTCTATTTCTCCTTTAATCTTTGAATGGGTGCAAGACGCATGGTTAATCGCTTCCATCGATTTGACGGTTAAACAGGTTCGTTCGGCAGCCTTATTATTAGCCTTAATAAAAAAACGCCACATTTATAATTTAGCCGTCGCCGGTGACGTATTCATGAATTTAAATGAAAACCATTTAACGCAATTGTTTGTAGACTTAACCGCTGATTCTCTCGAAAATACCCCGCATGATGCCGTAGCTCCTAGCAATAACGAAGCGCCCGCTTCCGATGACCCTTTCACCCTGTATTGCCGTGATTTAAATCACTTGGCGGCTAATGGTAAAATTGATCCGGTTTTTGGTCGTGATTTAGAAATTGACCATGTCATCGATGTCCTAGCACGTCGCCGTAAAAACCATCCGATTTTAGTGGGTTTTGCCGGTGTGGGTAAAACCGCCATTGTTGAAGGCTTTGCATTAAGACTCAATGAGCAAAGTATTCCCGTTTTTTTAAAAAACACCCGTTTATTGAGTTTGGATTTAACCGCCCTAGAAGCAGGTGCGAGTGTTAAAGGAGAATTTGAAAAACGCTTGAAAAGCCTGACCGATAAAATCAAAATGTCTCAGCAAGCGATTATTTTATTTGTCGATGAAGCCCACATGCTGATCAGTAAAGGCAATGGCAATTCCGATGCCGCTAATATGTTAAAGCCGATGTTAGCGCGTGGTGAATTACGTATGATTGCTGCCACTACCTGGGAAGAATATAAAAAATACATCGAAAAAGATCCCGCCTTAGTACGGCGCTTTCAAATCATTGCGATCGATGAACCCAGTATTCCCAAAACTATTCAAATGTTACGTGGTTTAAAACCTATTTATGAACAAGCGCATGGGGTCTTTATTCGCGAAGAAGCACTGATAGCCGCAGTCGAATTATCGAGTCGGCATTTAGCCGGTCGTCAACAACCTGATAAAGCGATCGATGTTTTAGACACAGCGGCTGCTCGCGTTAAGCTCGCTTTGACCAGTCAAAACCATGGTTGGTTAATGCAACAAGCTATTCTCACCTTGCAAACCGAAGTCAATTCACTCAATCAAGAACAACAATTAACGCTTGACTCCCCCTATGCAGAACGCCTGCGCTTACTTAACAGCGAATTACTGACCCTGAAAGCGACGCAAACAACACAAGCTGCCCAATGGATGGAAGCGGCCACGCTAGCCCATAAAATCGTCGATGCCCGCCAGGCTTTGCAAGCCCAACCAACCGATGAAAAGGTAAAGCACGCCTTAGCACCTTTATTACAAGAATTCGCCACTATCACTGGCCGGGACTTTTTTAATTTTGAAGTCAACAGTGATGTGGTAGCCCAAGTCATATCCGATTGGTCAGGTGTACCTTTGGGAAAATTACTGCGCAATGAAAGTACCCTACTTCGAGAATTACCGCAAAAAATTGGCAGCCGTATTTTAGGTCAATCCTTAGCCATTCAAACAGTGTGTGAACGCATTCAAGCGGCTAAAGCAGGCCTCACCTCAAGCGAACAACCTCTAGGCGTATTTTTATTAGTCGGTCCCAGTGGCGTCGGTAAAACCGAAACGGCGCTCGCTTGTGCCGATTTATTGTACGGTGGCAGGCAAAATTTAATCACTATCAATATGTCGGAATTCCAAGAAAAGCATTCTTTGAGCCGCTTGATCGGGTCTCCACCCGGTTATGTCGGTTATGGGATCGGGGGGGTATTATCTGAAGCAGTCCGCCAACGACCTTATTCAGTGGTACTATTGGATGAAATTGAAAAAGCTTCACCCGATATCATGAATTTGTTTTACCAAGTGTTTGATAAGGGTCAAATGAATGATGGCGAAGGACTCGAAATTAATTTTAAAAATACGCTGATTTTTATGACCAGTAATTTAGCCTCCGATAAGATCATCGAATTAAGTCAGCAGCGTGATTTATCCATGATTACTATCCGCGATACTATTTTACCGATGTTAAATCAATTTTTATTGCCCAGTTTATTGGCTCGAATGACGATCGTTCCTTATCTTGCCTTGAATCTAGAAGCCCTAATCGCAATTGCGGGTGAAAAAGGCCGTGAACTTATCGCACGCCTTGGCAGCAATCGCCCTATTACCCTCACGATTCAAGAACCTGTCTATAAATACATCGCTGAGCGCTGTCAAACCTGGGGCGGTGCTCGGCAAATCGATTTTATTTTACAACAAGAAATCGATCCATTATTAATTCCTTATTGCCTAGCCCATAATGAAAAAACTGCACCTTTACAATTGAACTTAAGTTTAGATGCACAGCAACAGTGGCAATTAATAATAACTGGGTAAGTGAAATGCGCATTTATACCACCCATAAAAATATCACTTTTCGCGCCAGCCGTTATTGGTTTCAAGAACAAGCTTATTTGACATTAATGGGTCAATTACTCATTGATTTACCGACTCAGCAAAGTTTGTCTGATAAATCTTTTTGGGATCACACTTACCCCGAATTATTGAAAATTCAAGCAGATGTTACTTTTGATAAAGGTAAACCCAAACGTCAAGCAGAATTTTTAGTGGCAGGTTATGCCTACAGTTATGATGATAATACCACCCAGAGTACTGTGCATATCAGCGTTGGTAGCCTCAGTAAGCAATTGAATGTCTATGGTGATCGCCATTGGTTAAAAAGTGGTCCTCTCTATAGCATGTCACCACCACAACCTTTTTCATGCCTTGCGCTATCCTGGTCAAATGCGTTTGGAGGCACCTCTTGGCCTTTGAATCCCACAGGCAAAGGTATCGAGCTTCAGAATCAACACTATCCTTTGCCCAATATCGATATTGCCTACGAGGTTATCCACAATCCGCACCAACGCGTCGCGCCGGTTGGTTTTTTGCCGCTGTGGACATCTAAAGCACAACAAACCCAATTAGGCACGTTTGATGACCACTGGGTCAAAAAATCTTGGCCTTATTTACCGGTTGATCACCATTTTGATTATTGGAATGGCGCGCCACTTGATCAACAGCAACACGCATTTTGGACTGGCACCGAAGCGATCACATGCACCCATATGCATCCGACTAAAAAAAATCAACATTACCAATTAGCCGGTCATCAATTACGGGCTTTTTACCAAAAAAAAACCCAAGCACCGGCTGAATTAATGTTGAATTTCGATACCATTTGGGTCTTACCACATCTTGAACAAGCCGTGCTCATTTGGCATGGCACGCTAGCGATTATCGATGAAACAGCGATTGACATCGAAGCGATGTTAATCGCTGAAGAAAATCCACGCACAGGCACATTCACCGAAGCACACTATTTTTCACTGCTTGATACGAAAATCCATCGCAAACCCCCACCGATTATCATGCCCGAACCCAAAGCAACTGTAACACCTACCCTTGATCCAGAAATCGAAAAAAAAATCGCCACCCAAAAAGCTAACATGGCCGCTATCATTGCTAAACAACAAGCACAAAAAGCACATGCACACCATTTATTTGACGAGGCTATCAAAAAATACCCTCCCGCACAACAAACGATGATTCAAAAAGCGCTGAGTGAACCTCCACCCCTAAGCCCCATTGACATGTCACTGCCTCTAACTGAAAAAATAGCTGCGTTAATGGCATTGATTGAAACGAAACTAGGGCCTGAAGCATTAGCACTTTTTAAAGAAGCTCGTAATAAACCCATCCCAGCAGCCAATTTTCAGCAAGCGAGGCACGAGGTTCAAAAATTAATGGCACACACTGCCATAAAGAAACAAAGTGAACAATTAGCCACGCTACTTAATGCAATCGATCTGATAGAAAAGCGTCATGAACAACAGCAACAACGAAAATTAAGCCGTGATGCCCACGAACGCGAGCGACCCAAAACGTTAGAGGCTCAAATAACTAAGGCTTTAAAAGAAAAACATTTTAGCAACATGATCCTTTGTGATCATTATTTTGATAATGCGGTATTTGAAGGCGTTTTTTTTGAAAACACCACTTTTCGCGATTGCCAATTTCATTGTTGTCAATTCAAGCAATGTACTTCAAAGCAATTGGTTTTTGACCAATCGCTACTTGAACACAGCGTTTTCACAGCTTGCCAATGGGATCATTTTTTATGGCTAAAAATGACGCTAAAAAATGTTACTTTTAATAACTGTCAATTTCTTTCGCTGCAAATAACCCAAAGCACGCTTGAGCAAACTTTTTTTGAAAAATGCACCTTTATGCTTAATCATCATCAAGAAAGTTCTTGGGATAGCTGTCAATTTAAGCACTGCAGCGAAGAAAATAGCGCTTATAAAAAAAATACCTATCGAAAAAACACGTGGCAACACTGTTTGCTACATTTAATTCATCTGTCTGAATGCACCCTTAAGCACAGTCAATTTATCAACACCCAATGGCAAGCCGTTAATTTTAATGACACCCAGATTAACAATTTAACACTTGAACAAAGTCAGGGCACGCACGTGTGTTTTAACCAATGCCAACTTGAACATTGGTTTTGTAAAAACGTAACGATGCCAGCGTTGCAGATCAATAATAGCCAAGTATCACATTGGCAAGTGATCAATTCTCAATGGTTAAAACTGTCTTGTCAGCATTCCAGCTTAAAGCATATCAAATGGCGTCACAGTGATTTTAGCAATAGTCGCTACACCACCTTAACCCACGCAGAAAATATCCTTTTAGACCAAGTGCTATTAACAAAATCCACTGTGATTCAGAGCACATTGGATTATTTACAATTGAGTCAGTGTGATTTTTCCCACAGTTTATGGGATCGCTGTACGATTATTAACAGTCAATGGACAGTGAATAAAGCCATTGCTAGCCGATTCTTTGATTGTATTTTTGAACACAGTTTTTTAAACAAGATTAATTTTTATAAAGGCAGTTTTAAACGCAATTTCTTTATCGATACGCAATTGAGTAATTGTAATTTGGTGCGCGTCAATTTTTATCATGCATGCGCTAAAGGCATGACCATGAAAGACAATTTATTACCTGATCCTCTCCCCATCGGGTTTTGGGAACAATGGCGCGAGGTAATACATGACTGAAACTTTAAGTCAGGTACATCTTTTCAATGAAAAGTTATCTCAAAACAGCTTTTTAAAAAAAACAATTCGTGACAGTGCGTTTATTCAATGTGATTTTTCGACCCTGGATTTAACACTTTATCAATTTAACAATGTCAGCTTCACCCAATGTCAATTCATGCCCGTGGTATTCCGTAATGCCACGTTTATTAATTGCCGTTTTACACTTTGCGCCTTAACGTTAACAAAAGCTCAAGGCTTAACCCTAACGCGTTGTCATTTTGAAGAATGCACTTGGCATTCGAGTGATTTGAGTTTAACGCAATTTAGCCATTGCAACTTTAGCAAACAACGTTTCAAACAATTTTCGTTTGTTCAGAGTGAATTAATTTCTTGCCGCTTTAATGAAAGCATGTTGCTGCACTGTGATTTTCAACAAGCCAATTTAACACGCAGTTTTTTTAATGATGCGGTCATCACTGAATGCTATTTTCAAGGCGCCAATTTAACCAAAGCCCATCTACAACGCATTCATTTAAACGATGTCGATTTTAAAAATTGTACCTTAAATCAAAGTTTTTGGAATGAAAGTCAATTAAACCATTGCTTATTTGTCGATGTAAAATCCTCAAGCCAATTGAATTTTTCTCAAGCGCAACTGAAGCATTGTGCATTTGAAAATATTCATTTGCAATGGAGTCACTTTATAGGTGCGCAATTACATGATTGTTTATTTGAAACGAGTTGTTTACACCAAAGCAATTTTACGCAGGCGATACTTAAGCACTGCCAATTTAAATGGCTTGACTTCAGTCAAAGTCTTTTAAAACACTGCTCGCTAAGCGATACGCATTTTTATCAATGTAATTTAAATTATACGAATTTTAGCAATACGGTTGCTCAACATTCACAGTGGGTGGATAGTCAATGTCAGCTGGGTCAATTTCATGCTTTTATTGAAAAAAACTGTCAGTGGATCCATGTCAACCGTGAAAAAAGCATCCCTACCAATCCTTTAATCCTGTCAGCAGAAACCTGGCAACCATTGGAATAATCATGTCACCTCAGACCGCACCGTTATCGCATCCCATAGATACCCATGCAATTCATTTTAGCGTCGCTGAAATAATTGCTAAAAGTGATCACCACTATGTTGTTAAAATCGCGGGGCACAGTGTGCTCGCGAAAACAGCCATGAGTTTTTTGTTTATTCCTGATATTCATGATCAAGTACTTTTAATCACCACTAACGAGCAATACTTTATCAATCAAATTTTGCATCGGCCTTCTAACCTGCCTTTAGAATTCCGTATTGATAATGAATTAATGATAAATGCAGCGCATGCAGCTGTCATCATAAATGCTGAACAGTTGCATTTCACCAGTCAAACTACGACGCTTAACACACAAGCGCTCGACAGTCGCGCAGACCATGTCACTTTAAATTGGCAGCAAACCGATTATCAAGGTCAACATTGTGCGATTGATCTTAACAGTATCACTTTGCAAGCAAATCAATGTAACAGTGTCATCGAGCATTTAACGCTTAAAGCCAAACATGTCTTACAATGGATCAGTGACTTAAAACAACAAATGCTAGGGCGCTTGCATATCAGTGTCCAAAAACACTATCAATTGGATTGTGAAAGTGCCGATATTTATAGTCAACGCGATGTTAAAATCGACGCATCACAAATTCATTTAGGATAATTATGGGCGGTTATGCAACAACGGGCGGTGGTTCATGCGCTACCGAAGGTCCTTTAGATGTTTGTTTCACCCCTGTACAAGTTGGCCCTGTAACAGTGCCAACGCCAATGCCTTATAGTAATACGGCTGAATGCATGATGGGCATCGGTGAACCAGTGGCGTTATTTGAAGGCATGCCTGCATTAAACCTTGCCAGTGTCATCATGATGTCAACTGGCGATTCTGAAGGCATCGATCCCGGTGGTTTAGTTTCAGCTGTTTTTATGGAAGAAGCGATGGCATCCATCGGTAGCATGGTATTGACTGTTGGTGGGATGCCAGCTTGGGCTTGTGGCACAACCCTAACCGATCACAACATGGAAAATGCGGTAGGCATGTATTCTTCATCGAGTCAATCGGCTGCTACAGGGTGTTAAGCAACCGTCATGCTAGCAGCGGTACTTGGGCCTAATTCAGCACCAGCCGGTGCGCTAACCAAACCGGTTAAGGTTGACGCTCCCGTTACTTCTAAATCACCGGTAACTGTCACACTGCCTGTTAATGCTATCGTTGCAGCGCTAACAGTTACAGCTAAACCCACTGCTGACACATTAACGCCTGTGGGACTTATTGTTATCGTTGTCGCACCACTGGTAATCGTAACAGAAGTCGCAGTTGCGTCCCCTACGCTAATAGCAAGCGAGGTTAACGCCATGGTAGCAGGTGTTGTTGTCAATAAACTCCCAGGTGAACCCACGGTACATAGTGTGGCACCAATGGCTTCATATTCAGGAGCGGTGATCCCCATTGGTGAAAAGTTAAGATCATAATTAGGGCCGTAAGTTACCTCTACCGCTGCCCCCATAGTGGCAGCAAAATCAAAACCCAGGACGATATCAATCGTGAATGGCGTGGAAAATTCCACGGTACCACCCAGCGTCAAAAAAGCCAGGGCCCCTATCACCGTTGATGTTTCATCGCCCTCAACTATCTCGGTTGAATTACCATGAATTAATACATTTGAATCAACTGCTTCAATCGTAAGACCTGCCACCGGATAATCCCCCTAACAAAATTATTTAATGACTATTGGCTTCAAGGTCCAAGGGTGATTGTAGCGGTGCCATCACCCGAAGTTAGCGTAATGGTATTATTACCGGCTTGATCATTGAAAAGAATACGGTTGTTATTGCAACTGATGATGCCACTTTGACTCTTATTGGCATCATTAATAATGGCGCTATGGGTCGAATTAAAAACCACCCCTAAAATAATCGGCAAATCAGGATTTCCGTATAAAAAACCTAATATCACTTCTGTCCCAGCGTGCAATGGCACTGTAAAACCGCTGTTATTATTAGCGTAAGGTTGACACATCCTCAGCCAACACGTGATGGCTTGTTGCTCGGCACTCAATGCCACTTGATAACAACCTGTGGCATTAATTGGAATATCATTGCCACTTTGGCTGCTATCGGTAATAAACGCTGGCATCATACCCGTCATAACCGGTGCTTTAGTCAAGTTTGGTGCATTATAAGCTTGACTTAACAAAATGGCTTCAAATTGGCATTCACTCAGCGTTTCTTCAATAGTTGACTTTTCTGCCTCATGATTGATATTCGCTAATATCACGTGGCGCTGTGAAACAAAATAATGGGCTTTAATAATTAAATAATTTTTTTTATTCCACTGATTTTGATACGTGTTATCGATTAATACATAAGTGCCAGGTACAACACTGTGATTTACACTGCCCTGGTAAGTTTGACTTTGCCATTGGTAAAGATTAACGAGGGTCTGACAATACGCTTTTACATCCGCATCAGCTAATAAATCTTGCTGCCAGATTTTTACAGTTCCCTGACCGGTTGCATCTGCTGTCAATTGAACGCTAATGGTTTGAGACGCTTTCATCGGATCATAGGCCACGACTTGGACTGTTTGGGGGCAGCGCTTTTTATGGTATGAAAATTGCCATAATTTTTGTTCATTGCTCTCCAAGCCAGTCTCAACAGTGGACTTATAAAGTAATGTATTAAAAAGAACATCTTGTTTAAGGGTATTATTACTATCCGTAATCACCAGCGTTTCTTGATTATGTTGGTATTCAAAATAATAAAACATTCCCAAACGTTCAAGCCAACGGCTGATAAAATGCCAGTCATTTTCCTGGAATTGGCATACGAAAGCTTTCTTGGCATAGGTATTGTGTAAATCTAAGCGATACGCCACAGGATACGCCGTTAACAATTGGTTAAAAATATCCGGCAAACTGAGATTCAAATAACTGGCAATTCGGGTAGTGGCACGCAATTGCGACACAAATGGCATCAATTTAAGCGTATAAGCATAATACTCACTGAGACCTAAATGGCTATCGCTAAGTTGCCACTCAGCAATGAGGCCCGTCATGGTACGTCGTTGACCTGCCACTTGCCATGTCAATTGCACCGTTTTATTAAAAATGGTGGTAGCATCAATTAATTCTGTTGACAGTAGCTGAATATCAATTTCATATAATGTCGATAGCGCAACTGTGCCTGAAAACTCTAAGGCAATAACCGATTGGCAACCTTCAATACTTACATTGAGAATAACAGCGCTATCTTGGCCTGTATTCATAAATATCGTTTCATAGACTATTACTCAAATCATGCTTTAAAGACGTTTTGTCTAACGCATCACTATAAACAATGGTATTCGGTAAATCCATGATCGATGTGTAATTTTTTTGCTGCTGGCTAAAGTTTGTTTGCATTTTCAAATAAGCTTTATATTGTTCTAACATTGAACTTAAGCCGCTTAATTGATAATGTAACGTAATATTATTGATATGATAGTGTTTCAAAGCAAGCGCATGATCAGGGAAATCTTGTGCGCTAAAGTTAAGCGTATTATTATTTATACGCGTTAAAAAATCCAGAAAACCCGTGGCGCCAGGATAATTTTTCTCCAAATAAAACTCACCAAAATAAAATCGCACAGACACGTTCGTGCAATCACTTAACGGCATCGGCAATGGCTTTTGAATCGGGAAATTATAATTCGTCAAATCAAAATTTCCTTTGGTGCATTCTGCTAATAACGTAATTTGCTGAGGCTGAAGCGTTGCTTCATGATTAAGCGTCGGTGGCAATGCCATAATCGTCGCAACAGGGTTCACTGACATCTCTGCAGTAGCATCAGGTGCGCTAAGCGGTGGTAATGGCGGCAACATCGGTGGTGACGCCGCTTCACTTGAAAAATATTTTTTATACAAATTTTGTTGTTTAAGCATCGAATAACGTGCTGAAGCACTTAACAATAAACGATAAAAGTCATCGTTAAAAGGATACGCAACGGCGAAATAAGTTTTTGGCAACACGGTACCGACATTAACGTTAAAATAATCACTGAGGTATTTATTGTAAAATGTCCAAAATAAGCCACTCTCACCGAACATTAAATCTGTCATAAAAAATTCAGGGGTATTTTGCAATTTTGTTAATACTTCATTTTGCCATGCTTGATTAATATAAGTAGCTGATAAATAATTCACATAACGCAGATAAAACTCTAATGGCACACGATAGATATTCCAAAAAATAATATTATCTAAATTAACCGTATTAAATTGTTGTTCCATCGCCTGTTCGATAGTAACAGCAGCCGTAAATGGCTGATTACCACCCACATAAATAGCTTTGCTATTTTCAAATGCGGCTTGACTCAACATAACGGGCACATAAAGTTTTGTCAATGTTTGAAAATACTGGTAAAACGTACTCGCTGCGAGACCTTTTTCATTGTAACTATTAAAATAATACGCTTCTGCTTGTTGTTCAGGACTAACATGGTTATCCCTTTCTTTAGCAAATTGAATGAGCGCTTTTAAACTCAATAACTTGTCTTTGACCGTAGTAATATTACTTTGATTGACGCCAGCATTTAACACTGTCGTTACTTTGTTGGTTAATACTAACCATGCAGGTTCACTGGCAAGCAAACGCACCTTTTGAGTCAATTCATCTGAAAATTGCGCTGTAATCAACTCAAGAAATAATTGACTGATGTTTTGGCCAGAGGCCATTTTGACATACACTTGATTCCATTCACCCATATCATTCAGTGTCAAATAACCTTGCGGAAATTCGCTTAAAAAGCGTGCCCAGCAAGTAAAGCGCAACTGTTGATACCATTGTTCAAACGTCATTTGTTGCGTCACCGCATTTGCAAAAATAACCGCAAAAGCTTGCTTAAAATTTACCCAAAAAGCCGTTATAGCTTGACTGCCGTCAAACGTGTAAGCAGGTGCTATGCTAGCATTATCAAGCTGAACTATTCTAGATCCACCCCACAGGCTATTAAGTGTCAGCGGCGCAATGTCACTTTGCGTATTTAAATACGCAGGCAACCAGTGAAAATCATCTTGTGCCAAATTAAGCAACAAAGCTATTTTCATTAACTGCGTGTATTCGGTTTGTAATGCTTGATTGTCGGTATTTTCTGCAACATAGGTTACATAAAGATCCGCAAAGGAATAATGAGGGTTACTGCTTAATAGCGTGGTATTTTTCAACCATAAATTCGGACCTGCCAATCCATCCAACGGTATATGGTGTATTTTAGCGTGCAATAAATTCAATCGATTCATAACATGGAAAATAATTTTCCCACGTAACACCGGGTCTGTTTGAAAATCTGATGTTTGAATAATTTGAATTAAATCATTATCGACTTGTTTTAAAATGTAAGTGTGAAAATAACAACTAAATGTACGTGCATAATTGGCACGTAATTCATCAAAACCAGCATGAAACGGCATGAACCGGAAATGATTATTTACGAAATCTTCATCCAATTGACTAATGATGGTTTTGTAAATGCTGATACTGGCTAAATCGCGTTGTATGTCATAATAAAAAAATATTTTTTTAGGCAACGTGGCAACTTGCGCCAAGATAACGTGCTTTTCTTGAAAAAAAGCATAGCACGCATAAAGAAATACCGCTGCCATCACACACCAATAAGTAGCACGCAGCGTTGTTATGCGAGAGATTTTATTATGCTGCGCTACCAACGTTAATTGCGGTTGAATTCCAGTGACTAATTGTTTATTGAATAAACAATTAGTAAAAGATTTAACGTGTAGCGCCGATAGCTTCTTTAAAGACTCTACCCAATAGATTCCAGCAACAGCGATATCTGTCGCATCACTCACTTGATCAAAAAGAATTTGGATATTTGCCGCTTGCCGCTGAATATGCGTTAAAAATAGATAAGCTTCAACACTTCTGATATTAAGATTATTGGCAAAAGCATATTCTGCACGTACTAACCATTGTGTTAGCCATTGACGTTCACGCCAATCTTCACTGTTGTAAAATTCAAACGTTGACGCTTGCCAACCCAATAACATCGTTTTAAATTTTCTAGGCAAACGTATTAGGAAATCAGGGTAGCCAGATACCTCGTTGATATCGGTTAAAATCAAATTAATCGGGTAATGGGTTTGTGAAATGTCGACTGTTTTAATGATAATTTTTTGAACATTATCATTAAAAGTTGTCAAACTCAACGCATCATGTTGCTCGAATGCATTCGCATTGACGAAATACAAAAAACCCTTGATGGCTGCTTTAAATTTTTCTCTAAAGACAGCTAAATACCGCTGGTAAAGTTCTAACTCACGCTCCAATAACAACCTTGATTTAAAATAAAACTGCAATATAAAAGCATTGTCTAACTTAACGAGACGAATCTCTATATTCACTTGGTTATTTGCCAATAGCACGCTTTCTTTTTCATCGACACTGTCCATCCCATCGAATGCAATACCAATAAACCAATTTTTATTACTTAAGGTTCGTTCAGACAATGGTTGATTTTGCTTAAATAAGTGCAATCCTTCGTGAAAGGCGTGTTCGGCATTAAAATTTAAAACTTTACTGGCCGATAACGATTTTAAATAACGCTTTAATTTCCAACGTCGCCATGACCATTGGGCCAGTAAGGCGGTAATGATTAAACCCAGAAAAAACAAGCCTTGCTGCCACCGTAGCCACTCAAAATAATCACCACAAAGCACCGACATGAGGATAAAGCAGCACAACAAGGCCAGCCACAGAAAAATTTTTAAGAGCATATTGATCATGTTAACTGGCTACCGTTAGGTAAGATTGAACGATAAATAAAATACTAAAATAAAAATAGCTATACGTACCCATTAAGAGTAACAAAGGTAACATCAGCCACAGGTATTTGTTTAATGAAGGGTGAAAGGACCTCAGGATAGGGCTTTCACCCAGCAAAAAACCTTGTGTAGTGAATGCGCTATGTTGGTGCGTTTGATCAATTTTCAGCATTAAGGCTTCCATTGTTTTTTGCAACATCGGCCGCGCATCCATTGTGTAATAACGGCCATTGAAACCGCTTGCCAAACAAAAGAAATATAAATGCAGCAAATCGGATTGCTCCAAACTTAATTGTTCGCAATAATCAAAAAACAATACCCCTGCATCCGTCGTGTTAAAGTATTCATCTTGCAATAAATTTTTACGCCATGCTTCTTGATTTAAACCTTTTTGAGATAAGGCATACGCATCGATAAAAGCACAAGCCGCAAATTCAGCGAGCGACACATCTTTCGCAGCATAAGTAAGACAAATAGCTTTTGCTGCGACTAATTGGTCTTTAATAAGCAGCTGCGCTTCATCTGGACTGAGGTTTTTGTTTTGACGAAATAATTCCACCACCGCATGGATGAGTTGGCTGTAGGTATCAAATAATAATAGCGCTTGAGCCATGTTTAGCTTCCCTGTGCCGCAACCATTTCCACGGTCAATGCCTCTTGGATATTGCCAGGGTAAAAACCGACCGTGGCTTTTTGAATGATCGGCGACCACTCAGGATGCTTGCAATCGATTTGGAAATACAGCGCTCCGGCAATATCAGGCGCACCAGTCGGCCTGCTTGACAGATAATTGAGCGGCACGCCTGGGATAGCATGTTGAATATAATCATCAATGGCTTGCGCTGACGTTAATTTACCTGACGAAATGATATGTTCCATAAAACATTGAACCGCTGTACCCGCACCTTGAATAATCAAATAAAAATGATCATTTCCTGTTAAAAATTGCTCGGGTAATTGCGCTTCATAATGGTTACCTACCCGCTTTAACGACACGCTGTATTGTGGACCTGTTAAAATTTTCTCAAGCAATTGATTTAAGCGCTGTTGGCTTGCCAATAAACTAAGATAAGATTTTTGATGTTCATAAGGCAGTGCGCTGCCATTGGCTGAATCGGCATCGCTGGCCAATGTTTTCGCACTCATGAAAAAACTTAACTCATGAATAGCTTGCTGTAAAGATTGATATAAACAAAAAGGATGTGTGCTCGCTTGATTGACGAGGTCCAATAAAGGTGGCAACAAACGGTACAGCGTTTGGGTTAACGCATAGTGGCTAATTTCAGTCCCACCTAAACGCACTTGATACCAATCGAGATTCGGCTTATGCGCCAGTGCAAATTGATAAGCTTCTGTCCAACGCTGCGTATTGTCTTGCAACTTCGCCCACAAAGGTGCATAAGCGCCTAATTGCACCACCGGTGGGAAAACCGTGTTGTGTACCACAAAGGTATTTTTTTGCTGAGCAATACGCACTAAAGGCCATAAATCATAAGCTTGAACTGCTTGAATTTCATCTTTGAAAAATAATTTAAGTACGTAAGACAATTGACTCACATTCGCATCTGGACCTGGCTGGTATAAATCCGCTTGTACTAATGGAATGGGTTCAATAACATAACGTGAATCCACGCTTTCGCGATTTTGATCAACCAATAAGGTCGCATTAGCTTTACTGCTGTCGAGACGCTTTAAACCAATATAAACATCGAGAGGATTGCCCTCTTTCAAAAAATCAACCGGAATCAATCGCGGCATTACTGCCGCGTTATCCGTTAACTGAAGATAACTGCCATCTTGCCAAAACAATTGTCCACTATTGACGATTAATTGGCCTTGCTCTAAGGCAGCGAGGTCCAACGTGAGTTGGCTAAAACCCCAAAAATTCGGTTGTACAAGGGCAATGGCGGCAGCAAGCTGCGCTTGCACATTAAGATCTGCCAATTGAAAGTGTTGTGGCTGTAAAAACTGGCCTTGTTGCCAAGCGATTGAAGCTTTATAAGACATAATGACTTCCCTGTGAACAATTATTCCGTGTTTTCTAATAAATTTTGCTGACAGACTTCACCCACACTCAACGGTTGATCGCACGCTCGCGTTCGAATAATTCCTTGCGGACCTAAATCCAGATACACATAAACCATTTTAACCCGATAGGTTTTATCTAACCATAAAAACCCGCTATGCGTTTCTTCCACTGGAATTTTAACGACCGCATTGCTTTGAGCCGGTAATAATGTAGCATAACCAGCCAAAAAAACTAAATATTGCATTTTAGCATTACGATCAAAGGCAATCAGACGATGATCATTCGGTTGAATAAAAATCCGCTGCACTACATATTTATTGTCACGGTTGGACAATAAGTTAACAAAACCCTCGGTACTCGTTAATAAAGGATACAGAGGATCCACTTGATCGGTTTGAACAACCCCTAGCAATAAAGCATGTGCCTGACTATCATAAACATTCAATGTCGGGGGGGCCGAGACGATGAGCTGCACCCCTTGTGGTTGATACGCATAGTTTATAGTAGGCATAAGTCCTGTCGAGGAGCAAGCACTGAGCATGCCACTTAATACGGTTAATATACTTAAAAAAATCCACCCCATACCTAAACATCCTTAAAACCTATCGTTAGCGACTTTTCCAAGGCCCTAGAGGCCAATAATACCTTATTCTACCGTAAAAAAATCACTTCATAACTCAAGATATTAGCGTTACAAATTGGCAAATAAAGCTTGCAAATCTTGCGCGGTTAACGCTGAACTACTGGTAGCTTCATTACCATAAATACTTTCCAACAAGACTTGTTTTTTATTTTGTAAGGCAATAATTTTTTCTTCAACCGTCCCCGTTGTAATCAATTTATACACAAACACATGTTTGTTTTGACCAATGCGATGCGCTCGATCTGTTGCTTGCCTCTCGACCGCAGGATTCCACCAAGGATCATAATGAATCACCGTGTCAGCCGCCGTCAAATTTAATCCTAAACCACCGGCTTTTAAACTGATTAAAAACAATGGCACTTGTTTAGCTTGAAACTGTTCAATCGGTGTTGCTCGGTCTTGCGTTTGACCGGTCAATTTGACGAACGGAATCCCCAATTCTTTAACCATCTTTTCAATTAACCCAAGCATTTCCGTGAATTGTGAAAACAATAACACTTGCCGACCTTCTTCAATCATACTCGGCAACATTTCTCGCAAGAAATCCAGTTTAGCCGAAGCAGCATTTTGTTTATAAACACTTTCTAATTTTAACAAACGTGGATCACAGCAAATTTGCCGCAATTTTAATAAGGCATCTAAAATAATAATCTGTGAATTAGCTAAACCTTTTTGTTCAACCGCTTGTTGCACACTCTCATGCAACGCTAAGCGAATACTTTCATATAAATCGCGCTGTGGCCCGTTTAACTCAATAGCACAGAGAATTTCATTTTTTTCTGGCAAATCAATCGCCACTTTTTGTTTAGTACGCCGCAATAAAAATGGCGCAATACGTTCTTGCAATAATAAGCGCCGCTCATTATCGTGTAATTTTTCAATGGGGGTGCGGAAAAGTCGGGTAAATTGCTTTTGATCGCCTAAAAAACCAGGCATCAGAAAATGAAATAACGACCACAATTCACCCAAATGATTTTCCAAAGGCGTCCCAGTTAAACAAAGCCGATGCCGGGCAGTTAATTTATTGACTAATAAAGCCGCTTTGCTCCGCGCATTTTTAATGGTTTGTGCTTCATCGAGAATCAAAAGATGCAACGGTTGCTGAGCCAATTTGGCATGATCGCGCACGATCAAAGGATAGGTCGTTAAAATCAAATCATAAGCGGCCAAATGCTCAAAATGTTCTTGCCGAGCGGTGCCATGCAACACTAACACTTTTAAAGAAGGCGTAAAGCGCGCCGCTTCCAAGCGCCAATTGGTCATCAAACTGGTCGGCGCAATCACTAAACAAGGATCTGTCAAACGGCCTTGTTCTTTTTCCATAACGATATGCGCTAAAGCTTGCACCGTTTTACCCAAGCCCATGTCATCGGCTAAAATTCCACCCAGCTCATATTCACGCAAAAATTGCAGCCAATTCAAACCTTCTTGTTGATAAGGCCGCAAATCCGCATTTAAACCGATGGGTGGGGTTACGGCAGTGATTTCAGTAAAATCGGCTAAACGCTCTATCAATCCTTCTAACTGTTTACCACCCCACCAACGAAAACGTAAATGCTGCGCAATATTTTTTTCTAATGCCAATAATTGCGCCGCACGAATGCGTGATAATTTCAAACGACCCGTTTTATTGAGTGAATGGCGATCATACAATTCTGTCAAAATATTCAAAATAGGCTTTAAACGTTCTACAGGTACTGGCAATAATCGCCCATCAGGCAATTTTGTCAAAATAAAACCTTCGGTCGGTAATGTCGATAAACCCTGTGGGCCGCCGGCATACTTTTCAATAGCAGTGACTAAAATTGGCAATAAATTGATTTTTTCACCTTGAATCGAAATACCCAATTCAATATTGAACCATTTTTGCCCAGGCGTTTCAAACAATTGTGTGTACCATTCCACCTGCGCTTCATCAACCACTTGATAGGGATAATCTTGACTGATACTGACTTGCCAATTAAGCGCCCGGCACTTCGGCAATTCGTGTAAATTAAATTGTAACCAACTGTCGGCATCATGTTCGGCATTTAACACAAATAGCGCTTTCTTGGCATCTTGTTTCGACACTTGAATAGTGGCGAAATCACCGATCGGTTTCAAACCCATTTTGGCTAGCTGAAGGAATACCGCTTGCTCAGCCACAAAATCTCGTTCAATAGCGAATTGTTTCAAATCATGGCGCACCCGCACCAACGGTTCAGGGTCGCTCGCAGACACTGTGATGCCATGATAATTAAACCCACAGGCTAAGACGGGAATTTTGACTGATAAATTAGCTTTGCTATCAAAAGGATTTGGCAAAAAGACATGGGTGAGCGATAACGCCAAATGCGGCACCATCAGTGCTTCTAAATTAAGGATTTTTTTAACTTTAGGAGTTGGCAACGCAATGGCTGATTTACCCAAAGCGGCATTAAGCACTTTGATTTGATTCTCTGTCATCGGTGGTGCGCTTAACAATCTCGCAATCACTTCAGGCGACACGGTACTATTGACGATACCAACGGTCCAACTTTGTGGATCGATATACCAAAGAGGTTTCAGCGCCAGCGTACTGCAATTCCCACCCGATACATGACAAATTAATTGCTTATACCCCGGTTGGGCACTAACCCATTCTAAATGGGCCGTGCGCGCTGGCCCTTGCTGCAGTGGAGGATGCGCCCTATTTTGCCAATGGCAACGCACAGTAGCAATTAACTCTGGCAAAATTTGATGGCCTAACTCGCCTTGCAAGACAATGCACGTCGATCCCTTGGCGCTTAAGTGTTGTTGCGAAGCAATTGTCAACCAATGCCACAGCGTTTGATCCGTTACAGTCAAGCGGTCAACATAATCACTAAAATCCTTGGGGCTAAGCGGCAACCACGCGACAGTTCCTGGCACTTGAAACAAAACATTGACTTGTAAAACAGCCATTGCTCCTTGTTGAACCAGCGATAATACATACGTGCACTGCGAACCGATTGACGACATAGACACTTAACCCTAACAGATGACCATCATATTTTTATTTCAGCTTATAGCCAAGAGGCAAAGGTAGTCGCTGAGGCAAATCCACCGGCTAGTGTACCATACAACCTAGCGTGCCACATTCATCGACACCTTCCTTCTTATGGATAATAGGCTAAAAAAGCCTCGATTAATTGGCTATGAAATTTATCTTTATGCATCACTCGTAAAAAATCACGCTTTATGACACCGGTCGGCAAACGAATTTCCACCAAACCCTGCTCGATGAATTCTTGACTAAGGGCATAACGTGACACACAACCAAGGTAAGGCCCTGTTTGAACTAAATATTTAATGGCTTGCGTACTGCCTATTTCTAAATGAATATTCCGAAGCGTAAGGCATTTTTCTAAGGCCTCACGTGTCCCAGAACCTGGTTCGCGCACTACCCAAGCGGCTTGCTCAAGCTCGGCTAAACTAACCTTGACTTGTTGGGCTAAAACATGCCCTGCTGCTGCAAATACGATTAAATCATCGCCGCCCCATTGATGGCTAAAAAGATTTTTGGCATAACACTCACTTTCAATAAAGCCAATGTCTAACGCAAATTTTTCAATCTCATGAATAATCGTTTCACTATTGGCGACTTTTTGAATTAATTTAACCTGAGGGTGGGCGGTCATAAATCGCGCAATCACCGTTGGCATCACATAATTGCCAATCGTCATACTGGTACCGATACGCAAGGTTCCTGATAATGGGGCATTCGGACGCTTAAACGTTTGCTCAAGCAATTGAAGTTGCTCGATTAACGCCATTGCTTTGGGATACAGTTGGCGGCCATGGTCATTCAACAGCAGTTTCTTGCCAATGCGATCAAATAAGGGTTGGCCCACTTGCAGCTCCAACTCCTTCAACGCCATACTGGCAGCCGGTTGTGACAGAAAGACTACCGCTGCCCCGCGACTTACGTTTTCACCACGCGCCACAGCGACAAATAATTTCAATTGTTTAAAAGTGATATTCATATGTGTTTTTTATATAAGCCATATCGAAATATTAGATTTTAATTATATAGAAGTCATGGCTACAATGACGCTATCTGTTAATAATAAAGAGACTAACTGGTGACAAAAACACAACTGCCAGCTTTAATAACGGCATTAAAAAAAATCGGTGCGGATTATCTTGACGCCCATCCCAAACCTGCCAAACATTGGTTTTTATCGGGCTGTCATTCGTTATTTTATCGACATCATAATCAAGCGAGTGCTGAGCAATTAACAGCTTTATCTGAAATAATGACTGAACAAGACTTACTTAATGCTATGAAGACGTTATATAACCGTATCCAAAAATCTTTTCAGTTACTGCCTGAAATTCATCAATGTTTGTGCGAGTACATACCTGAACTTAATGCTCGTACTAAATATAAACAACAAGACTTAGATGATGCGAATCCACCGGGCGGTGAATACACCAATTGGGGGCTGGAACTCCCTCATTATCAAAGCTTAATAAAGGCATACGCGGAAAATCAGGCTTCTGTTATTCTAAAAGTTGCTAATTCAGTATCCATTTCAACAAAAATCTTTAGCCAGATAACTGCCCACACGGCTGAAATACCACCGTCATCTACCACACCAGGTTTTTTATCAAGTCTCTATGCATTATTTTTTACACTTGATTATCAAAAAGTTAGCACGTTCGCAGCGAATTACCTAAAGCCACCTCATTAAAAAGTAAATAGCCTACAAGGGAATTGTGGCCGAAGGCCATAGAGAGATTAGCCCAGGGCATTCGCCCTGGGTTAGATTTTATAGCACTCGTTGATATTCATGCTGCATTTTAACAAAAAGGCTTACAGCACCGAAAGGATATGTGGATGCGAACCACCGACACCCGCTACCAATACGTGCTGACCAACGTTTAAAGCTTGAGCGCCTTGACTTTGAATAACGCTAACATAACGATTTGCCGAAGATTGACTCGAGATCGTAATTTTTCGAGCACGGTAACCTTGGCGATCAATCGTGGTAGTGCCGCTGTCTTGCTGCGCTAAACGAACCATATACTCAATGCCTTTTTGTGTCGTCATTTCATTAGACACTGCATTGCCTGCAGCACCACCGGCAAGAGCACCTGTAACACCCATTAAAAGATGCACCGTATCATTACCACCCACCATTGAACCGGCAATCCCACCTAAACCTGCACCTGCCAAAGTCCCTAACGTGTTATCCCCTTTCACTGTCACCACGCGTTTGGAAACAATCACACCTTCTACTGCTGATTGAATTTCACCAGCATCAGAAGCTTGCACGGTATCCGGTGAAATATTCGGCGTACAAGCGCTAAGACCGCTGCCGACTAATGCTAGCCAGACACAACTTAACACTACTTTTTTATTCATCATAGGATCCTCATTTTTTAAATATAAATTTATTTAAAAATACTTTTTTATTCGTAAAATTATCGCATTTAATGAATATAAATGCATTAAATAGTTTTTGCCGGCATGGTTTTAACAGCCACTGGCGCTACCACCTCGGTTACTGCCTGTTGCAGTAAGGCTTGCGTCGTTTGCCCAGGAATGAAGCGGAATACTACTTTACCGGCAGTATCTGTCAAAATCACAAAGCCTGGGGTGCCTGGCAAACCCAATTGTTGTGTCAATTGACCCGTGGATTGCAATTCTTTACTGATTTCCGGACTATTCATCACCGCTTGCATTTTATTGACATCCAAACCAACACTTTTGGCGATATCCAAGATTTGTTGATCAGTTAAACGACCAGTGGTTTTCATCAATGCCCGATGGAACGCTTGGTACTTAGCTTGTTTATTGGCAGCTAGTGCAGCTCTGGAAGCAAATTCCGATTCTGGTCCGAAAATAGGCATTTCTTTGTACACGATACGCACATTTTTATTGGCTAAAATCAGCGCATCCAGTGCTGGCACCATGGTTTTACAATGGGGGCACTGGTAATCAAAAAACTCTACGACTGCCACCGGCCCAAGGGCATTGCCAGCCACCGGACTCATGGCGTCGTGGGCTAATAATGAAGCATTAGCTGGGATCACTTTATTGGCTTTATCTATCACCGCTTGCTGTTGTTTGGCTTGTAACTGTTGACTGATTTCAATGAGAATTTCTGGATTAGCCATTAAATACGCACGTATTTCTTGGTCAATTTGCCCTTTTTGAGCCGCTGTCAATGGCGCTAACGGCACCGCGACCGGCACGACGGATTTAATATTCACAGGCAGGGTTTTCATCGGCATCACTGCTGCTTGATCAGCTACAGCATTGACACTCACTAACACACTGGCAGCTACGATTAACCGGCTTAACAATTTCAATTGACGCATGCACACTCACCTATAGTAAATTAATGGAGACTTTTAAACTTTGCTGAGACAAATTCTATCACTAACGCCTTAAAAGACGCCATTTGCTGATATGAAATTATAAGACATATTCACTGAGATTACTTTAGCTTTAGCCAAACTGGTATAATCCTAAGCCCGGCCCTTAGATTGAATCCTATCGATGCAAGCCACCCTAATGGGCAATGAAACAACCATAGTTCAAAGGGCTTAAGGAATTTAGCCTAGCTGAAAATGCCTTAGATCATGGCATTATTGCATTTAATGATGATCACGCTTTCTTTCGCCCTTACAGGGCTGGGTGTTGTTGTTTGACCTTCCCCGGGTGACGCTACGCTTACCCGAGGCTAATTTTTTTTAAGGCCCTAGGCGTATCAGCTATAATAAGCTTCACCTAATGGGTGAAGGGTTTTTTTAATACCAAATCAATGACCATTTGATTTTCAGCGATTTTTTAAAATTTAATGGCTTTTTCTAGCGCAATTTAAGCGAATGACTTTTTAATGACTATAGATGCTGCTTACCTGCTTCACCAATTAAATGACCGTCAACGTGAAGTCGTTAGCGCCAAACCCACGCATATGTTAGTGTTAGCGGGAGCCGGCTCTGGTAAAACCCGCGTTTTGACTCACCGTATCGCGTGGTTGATGCATGTCGAACAAGCATCGATGCACAGTATTTTAGCAGTCACCTTCACCAATAAAGCTGCCGCTGAAATGCGTCATCGCATCAGTGCGATTTTAGAGCGCCCAGCCACCGGAATGTGGATCGGGACCTTTCATAGTCTGGCGCATCGGTTATTGCGCACCCATTGGCAAGAAGCCAATTTAAACCAAAATTTTCAAATCATCGATTCGGATGATCAATTGCGGATGATCAAGCGCATTATCGCCGCGATGAATTTAGATGATAAACAATGGCCAGCACGCGGCGCCCAAGCCTTTATCAATGCGAAAAAAGATGAGGGTTTAAGACCCAAACATTTAGAAGGTCATAAGCTCGATTTTAGCACTACTATGCATTTGCGTATTTATCATGCTTATGAGCAAGCTTGCCAACAAAGCGGTTTGGTCGATTTTGCCGAATTATTATTGCGTGCTTACGAATTATGGCATCAAGCACCCGATGTCTTAGCGCATTACCAACGCCGCTTTGCCCATATTTTAGTCGATGAATTTCAAGATACCAATGCCATTCAATATGCGTGGTTAAAAATGATGATCCATGGTGATAACCATATGATTATCGTCGGTGATGACGATCAAGCCATTTATGGCTGGCGCGGCGCTAAAATTGAAAATATTCAACGTTTCACGACCGATTTTGCCAATACCCAAACCATTTGTCTTGAACAAAATTATCGCTCCACCGGCAATATACTCGCTGCTGCCAATAGTTTGATTGCCAACAATGATGGCCGTTTAGGGAAAAATCTTTGGACTGAAGTCGGTTCAGGCGCAGCCATTTCTGTGTATGCTGCGTTTAACGATTTGGAAGAAGCTCGCTTCATTGTCGAAAAAATCAAGCTTTGGTTAAAAGAAGGTGGCATTCGGTCAGATTGTGCCGTTTTATATCGCTCCAACGCCCAATCACGGGTCATTGAAGAAGCACTCATTCAAGGCGGCGTGCCGTATCGAATCTATGGTGGCTTACGCTTCTTTGATCGTGCAGAAATTCGTGATGTCTTAGCTTATTTACGCTTGATCTCCAACCCCGATGACGATGCCGCTTTTGAACGTGTAATCAATACCCCAACGCGCGGTATCGGTGATGCGACCCTGGTGCAATTGCGCGAACTGGCAAAAGAAAAATCACTGCCTTTATGGCAAGCGGCTTTTGAATTGCTGCAGCAAAAATCGTTAACCACCCGCGCCAGTGGTGCACTACAAGCCTTTTTACAATTGATCGATGATTTACAACATGAAACGGCCAACGCAACTCTCAGTGTCATGACTGATCACGTTATTCAAGTCAGCGGCTTAATCCCTTATTATCAGCAAAAAGACAAGGGGGAAAAAGGCTTGGCGCGCTTGGAAAATATGCAAGAATTAGTCAATGCTACCGCCGAATATACCGTGCCACCGGAAGAAGACTTGCCACCATTACAAGCCTTTTTAAGCCATGCGGCACTCGAGTCTGGCGTGGAACAAACCGATGAATCACAAGTAGCGGTGCAATTAATGACGTTGCACTCAGCCAAAGGCTTAGAATTCCCATTAGTATTTTTAAGTGGTTTGGAAGAAGGCTTGTTTCCACACAATCGCTCCATCGATGATCCTGCTGGTTTGGAAGAAGAACGGCGCTTATGTTATGTCGGCATCACCCGTGCGATGCAAAAACTCTATCTCACCCATGCGGAATCACGGCGTTTACATGGCGTCACGGTCCCGCATATAGCGTCACGGTTTTTAAAAGAATTACCCAAGGATACGCTTGAAACTATTACGCCCAAAGCTAACGTTACGCGGCCAAGCAGCCATGGCAGCAATAATAGCCAAACGGGCGCTTACACCCTCGCGCCGCTACCTGCCAGTTGGCAAAAAAACTTGAGCAATGATTTAGGCATGTCGATTGGTGATCATGTCTTACACCCCACGTTTGGCGAAGGCACTGTCTTAAATTTCGAGGGTGATGGCGCTCACGCTCGTATTCAAGTACATTTTAAAAAAACCGGTACCAAATGGTTAGTCGCCGCTTACGCAAAATTGGAGGTCCTTTAATGTCACACGCCAATGTTGAAACTAATATTAAACCCGCTTACGATGCTGAAATTACCGCTATTGCTACTTATGTCTTAACCTATGCTATCGACAGCGAACTGGCTTATGAAACAGCACGTCTCTGCTTAATGGATACCCTCGGTTGTGGCATGTTGGCTTTGCGTTTCCCCGAATGCACCAAATTATTAGGGCCAGTGGTGCCAAATACCTTGGTGCCTAATGGTGTCACGGTGCCAGGAACCTCTTTTAGCCTCGATCCTATCAAAGCTGCTTTTGATATCGGGGTAATGATTCGCTGGTTAGATTTTAATGATACTTGGTTAGCGGCAGAATGGGGCCACCCTTCAGATAATTTAGGCGGCATTTTAGCGATCGCGTCTTATCTTAGTAATCAACGGTTAGCAGCCGGTCAAACCCCTTTAACCATGCGTGATGTCTTGACTGCGATGATTATGGCGCATGAAATTCAAGGCGTATTAGCACTGGAAAATAGCTTTAACCGTGTTGGCCTCGACCATGTGATTTTGGTTAAAATCGCCTCAGTAGCCGTTATCACAAAATTACTCGGTGGTGATCTCGACACAATTCAACGTGCGCTGTCACTGGCCTTTGTCGATGGCCAAGCGTTGCGAACTTATCGTCACACCCCCAATGCTGGCTCGCGCAAATCATGGGCGGCAGGCGACGCTACTTCCCGCGCCGTTAATTTAAGTTTACTGGCACTTAAAGGTGAAATGGGTTATCCAAGTGCGTTAACCGCCAAGACGTGGGGTTTTTATGATGTTAGCTTCAAAGGTCAGCCATTTCATCTGCAGCGGCCCTATGGCCATTATGTGATGGAAAATATTTTATTTAAATTAGCGTTTCCAGCTGAATTTCATGCCCAAACCGCCGTCGAATGTGCGGTGATTTTGCATCGCCAAATAAAAGCGCGTTTGAGTGATATTGAAAAAATTGTTTTAACCACTCACGAAAGCGCCATTCGCATCATCAGTAAAACCGGTGAGTTACACAATCCAGCGGATCGTGATCATTGTTTGCAATACATGGTCGCCGTACCTTTGCTCAAAGGCACGCTTGTCGCTGAAGATTATGAAGCCACTGTCGCACTCGATCCTAAAATCGATGCACTTCGCGATAAAATGGTGGTGATCGAAGATGTGAATTTTAGCCGCGATTATCATGCTCCAGAGAAACGGTCGATCGCTAATGCTATCCAAATCTTTTTTATGGATAACACTCACACCGATAAAATCACGATCGAATACCCTATTGGTCACAAACGCCGTAGGCACGAAGGTATTCCCGTGTTATTAAGCAAATTCAGCAATGCCTTAGCGACGCGTTTCCCCAAACATCAAGCGGCACGGATCTTAAGCGCTTGCCAAGAACAAACGGCTTTCGAGCATTTATCAGTGGTTGATTTTATGAATTTATGGCGGATTTAATTATGGTAGATGTAAACGAGACAAGCGATACAGACCTCGAAATAACCGCAGCCGCATTAACGCTACCCATCGAAGCGATCGGTGAACGACTCGATAAAACTTTAGCACAATTACTGCCGCAGTATTCGCGCGGTAATATTCAAGATTTTTTAAAAGATGGTCAAATTTTGATCGATGGCAAACTCGCGCTCGGAAAATCAGCGGTTAAAGGCTCTGAACAAGTCTCATTGCATTTACTGCCCGAAATCGATCAAACCGCGTGGCTACCGGAAAATATGCCGCTGGATATCATTTTTGAAGATGACCAGGTACTCGTGATCAATAAACCCATCGAGATGGTAGTGCACCCAGCAGCAGGTAACTGGACCGGCACGTTGGTCAATGGTCTTTTATACCATTGCCCTGCCTTAAATCATTTACCACGCGCTGGTATCGTGCATCGGTTAGATAAAGATACATCGGGTTTATTGGTCGTTGCTAAAACGCTACTGGCGCATCATTCTTTAGTCAAACAATTGCAAACCCGCACAGCTAAACGCCAATATTGCGCCCTAGTCTATGGTGAAGTGATTTGTGGCGGTACTGTCAATGCACCGCTTGGTCGCAGCCCCCATGATCGGCAAAAAATCGCTATCGTCAATCACGGCAAAGAAGCTATCACCCATTACCGAGTGCGTGAACGCTTTCAAAGCTTCACCCTTGTTAAAGTGATCCTGGAAACCGGTCGAACCCATCAAATTCGGGTCCATTTAACGGCTGAAAATCATCCGCTGGTTGGCGATCAAACCTATGGCCATGGTTTACGTTTACCCAAAGGCGTTAGCGATGCATTAAAAGTTATGCTAAAAGGCTATACCCACCAAGCACTGCATGCTGAACGCTTGAGTTTTATTCATCCTTTTACTGAAAAAATGGTCCGCTTCAAAGCACCTTTACCCGATGACTTTCAAGCATTAGTGCGTTTATTGCAAGAAGAAAATTTAAGCACCGCGGTGGAGGATGAAGATGAGTATGACTGGGATTAAATCCTGCGACAGCTTAACCTAAGGTATCCGTAATGAATTTATTCATACTCAAATGATGCGGATTCAAAATGCATGTCATATCTATTCAGCACCATCGCTGCCAGTCTCCACTAGCAAGCTTTTGCGAAAAATGGGCTAAATAGATAGTTCATTTCATCCGTTAAAACCAACCAGAAGAGGTTTTCAAGTTAGCCTTAATTAATTCAAAATTTTCTTCAAAAAGCCACTCAATGCCACGAATTCTTCGGCGCACGCTTCATGCGCGATCGGAAAACTATGCCACTCACACTGGTAAGCATTAGCCAACAATACTTCTTTACTGGTCACGCCCCAATCGTATTTCACCACAGCATCTTGCGTACCATGAGCCATAAAAATCGGCGTATTTTGGCATTCGATGGAAGAATTGCTAATCGTGTGTTCGGCACACGGCAGATAAGCTGATAAAGACACGATACCACCCAAACGGTAACGACTTTGTAACCCCGCAAATAAACTCAACGCGCCACCTTGGGAAAAACCCCCTAAGATAATTCGCTCTGGCGCAATCCCTTGGGCAATTTCATGTTCAATGAGTTTTTCAATCGCCGCTTGCGATAATTCCAACCCCACTAAATCTTCACGCGATTGCAACGTAAAACCGGTAATATCGTACCATGCTGGCATCGACATGCCACCGGTAATGGTAATCGACCGAGTCGGCGCATTGGGAAACACAAAGCGAATGGGATGATTCACGCCTAAATTTAAATTTGGCACCATCGGCATAAAATCATCGGCGCTAGCACCTAAACCGTGTAACCAAATAACCGTGGCGGTAGCCGGTTGATTCGAAGCAATTATTTTTGTTGGTAGCATGATCGTTAGTCTCCGTTTTAAGATAAACGCTATTTTAACAGTTAATTCATTCGGTTAACGCTGATCCATGACTTATTTACTATTCCACATAAATTCGTTAACACTCAGTTAAGGCATTTATGCAAAATGTCCGCTTTACCCATCCGTTCGACAAACTTTATTGTATTCTGCAATCAAACTTAAACCTTGACTGCCATCAAAACTAGCATCGGTATCCGCTGACCACATAATGGCGCCTTGTAACTTGCTGGTTTTAATATAAGCGCAACTACTGTCGATTAATTCAGGTGACATATAACCGATGAATTGCTTTAAAGCCGGGTTGTAAAGATACGAAGCAATCACGGTATTCGCACTGTCTTTAACATGGTATTGACTGTAACCACTGTGCATTAAAGCATTAACGAATTTATAAGGCAACAAGCCACTTTGATTCGAATATTGTCCTGGCAATACCGCCGCTCCCGTCCAGGCTTGGTCAAACCCTGGATTCGCAGCACTACTTCCGGCATTGACGCCAGCAAAACCGCGGCCATAAGACGCTAAACCCACCTGTAATTTACCAGGATCTACGCCATAGCTTAAGACGTTTGCCGTCACTTCGCTAGTCCCATAATCAATCGCATAGCTATGCGTCAAATCAGTCGGTTGTTTTAGCAGGATATGGGAAATGGCACCTGGATCGGCACTCAATGACCAAGGGCCATGCAAATCATAAGTCATGATATTAATCGCATTCACAGAAGCTTGAATTTGTTTAAACCAGCCACCATCAACCGCAGCATTGATATAAGCCAAATAAGCTTCATTGGCAGTGATCGTTACGGAAATGTACGCATTGGGGCCTAGGGCTGCGCGCGTTGCTACCACTAAAGTGTATAAATTTTTATAATCTTGACTGGTGGCTGCACTGGGCGCTTGTTGAGCACCGGATGCATAGATGGGTGGCTCAAAATCATAATCGATACCCGACGTGGCCGTTAAGCCATGCGCTTGCATGCCAGTCATAAACGCCGTTAAAGAAGTTAAAAACGCCCGTTGATTAGCAAAAATCGTTTGAAAGGTTTGCGTCGAAACAGAATTATTCGCTAAAGTGTTAGCACCACCAATCGCAATGACTTTCCGGGTATTGGCAGGCGTGGCTAATTTTAAAAATGCCCCAAAATTGTCCATTTGACCGGGAATACTCCATTGATCGGCAGTTGCATAATCAAAAACTTGTAACTTTCCGGTATTGCCATTGAGTTGCACTGCCGCACAACTACCACTTAATAAACTCCCCGTAATGCTTGCCGTCGCGCTACCACATAAATTTTGCCAAACAGAATAATCGCTCACTTTATTATTGGCTAAATCTGCCCACAAATCATCAAAGTGCAACACACCCAGCCACGCTTGTTTAGCCCCTAACGTACTGTATTGATTAATTAAAGCTTGGTTCCACACTTGTAAAAAAGCAAATTCGATAACATCGGAACTTTGCACTTTATTGACCATGTCTGGATTCGGCGTGACCGTGGTGCTGGCATAGGTATTGGGGTAAGCGCCATCAAAAGGATAAGCGGGGTAACCACTGCTGCTATCACTGTAGCCTGACCATTCTGTTAAATAGGTTGTTAATTGTGCCGCATTGGCTGTTGAAAATAACATCACTATCGATAGCAACGATAATCCATATTTCATAAAAACCTCGATTTAAATAATGGTAAATACCCATAAACAAGTATAAATTATACTGACTTTAAAAAAATATCACGTTATTATCCATTTTTATTAATACTGATTTACGAATCATCCCTCTTATTGAAATTCATGTCTCTTCGGTCAGTATAATACGCTATGCTTAACGTTTTCGTAAATTACCGTGCCAAACGAACCTTCTTCATGCCACTTTTTCAATTACACAGCAATTTTCAACCCACCGGTGATCAACCGCAAGCGATTGAATTACTCAATGATAGCTTAAATGCAGGATTAGCTTTTCAAACCTTACTAGGCGTGACCGGTTCAGGTAAAACGTTTACCATGGCGCAATTAATTCAAAAACAACAACGCCCAGTGATGATTCTGGCGCACAATAAAACACTGGCTGCCCAACTGTATTCGGAAATGAAAGATTTTTTTCCACATAATGCGGTGGAATATTTCGTTTCTTATTACGATTATTACCAACCTGAAGCTTATGTTGCCGCCAGTAATACCTATATTGCCAAAGATGCTTCGATCAATGAACACATCGAGCAAATGCGCCTTTCTGCTACCAAAGCTTTGTTAGAGCGCCGTGATGTCATCATCGTTTGCACCGTGTCAGCCATTTATGGCTTGGGCGATCCGGTCGCTTATTTAAGCATGGTGCTGCATTTAGCCCGTGGTATAGAATTCAAACAACGTGATATTTTACAACGCTTAACGAGCATGCAATACACCCGCAATGATTATGAATTAAAACGCGGCACTTACCGAGTCCGCGGTGACTTAATCGATATTTATCCGGCTGACTCTGATAAAAATGCCCTACGGATTGAATTACTCGATGAGGTTATTGAAGCTTTAAGTGAATTTGACCCATTGACAGGGAGCGTACTTAAAAAAATTGTTCGTACAACAATTTACCCCAAGAGTCATTATGTGACGCCCCGGCAAAAAATTAATGATTGTTTAGACGCTATTCGCGCTGAATTAACCGCTCGCTTAGAAAGCCTGACACAAGACAATCGCTTAGTTGAAGCGCAACGGCTCCAAGAGCGCACTTGCTACGATCTTGAAATGATGCAAGAACTCGGTTATTGCACTGGCATTGAAAATTATTCACGCTATTTATCAGGCCGTAATGCCGGCGAACCCCCACCGACGTTATTTGATTATTTACCCCATGATGGCTTACTGTTTATCGACGAATCCCATGCAACGATTCCGCAATTGGGCGCGATGTATTTAGGCGATCGTTCGCGCAAAGAAAATTTAGTGAATTACGGTTTTCGCTTACCCTCTGCCATGGATAACCGGCCATTGCAATTTAAAGAATTTTTGAATTTGTGTCCGCAAACGGTTTTTGTCAGTGCCACCCCAGGGGATTATGAATTAGCCCAATCGGGTGCTGTGGCAGAGCAATTAGTGCGACCCACTGGTTTATTGGATCCTATTATCGAGGTGCGTCCCGCCACCCACCAAATCGATGACTTGATGTCGGAAATCCGGCTTCGCGTAAAGCTCAATGAGCGGGTCTTAGTCACAACCCTCACTAAAAAAATGGCAGAAGATTTAACCGATTACTTCAAAGACCACAGCATTAAAGTGCGTTATTTGCATGCCGATGTCGATACCGTTGAACGCGTCGAAATCATTCGCGATTTACGCATCGGTAAATTCGATGTGCTAGTCGGTATTAATTTATTGCGTGAAGGGCTCGATATGCCAGAAGTGTCACTGGTGGCGATTTTAGATGCTGATAAAGAAGGTTTTTTACGCTCGCACCGCTCGCTGATTCAAACCATTGGCAGAGCGGCGCGACATTTAAATGGTCGAGCCATTTTATATGCCGATAAAATCACCCTCGCTATGAAAAGTGCCATTGATGAAACCACTAGGCGACGAGCCAGTCAACACGCTTATAATCAAACCCATGGCATTACACCCACTGGCATTCAAAAATCCATCAAAGATATTTTAGAAGTAACTTATGAAGAAGCCGCTAGCGACCCTAATTTAAGTGCTTTTCATTTAAATGACCACTTAGCTGAAAATCATTTTTTCGATCGCAAACAATTAGCTAAACACATTAAAAAACTGCAGGGCCAAATGCTCAAAGCGGCTAAAAATCTTGAATTTGAACAAGCCGCCCGTTTACGTGATGAACTCGCACAATTGGAAAAGCTGTTTATAGTGTCTTAATCGATGTTGGGGAGGCATTGCTTAATCTCTCAAAAATCGCTGTTAAGCTATTCGCTGATGTTGAAGCAGAGTATGCGCGATTCGATGCTTGGCTCGATAATGCTCCACTTGACGTTAAAGGAGGTGCTAATAAGTCATTGGATGTAATGGTTTTTTTAGCTGTAATTGCCCTTTCTGACGCCACCCTTAAAGGGCGATAGTCGTTACGATTAGCCGCCAATGACTCAAACGTTAAGCGCGAAGAAGAATCAACTGCTACCGCACTTTCTGTGTCACGATCACGACTTCTTAACGGTGATTGAAATTCACCTCGTGTTATATCCCGTAAACTCGCTTGCTTAGGCAAAGTAACTTCTGTTAATTTAGGGTTTTTTTCTAACATGAATGTTTTCTCTGATGAATTATTATTGTGTTTTCGGCTTTCATCCAAAAATCTTATTTCATTAGTATAAAGGTTAAAGATTAAGGTTTGCTTAAGCGCGATCAACGGGGAAGGGCATGACATCTTGAATACGTTTATGACCTAAAGCTGCCATCATTAAGCGATCTATCCCAAGCGCCACGCCAGAGCACGCCGGTAACCCATGCTCTAACGCTGCCAAAAATCGCTCATCCAGTGGTATTTCGCTTAAATCATTCGCTATGCGATAAGCATTATCAGCCATTAAGCGCCGCCTTTGCTCCGTGGGATCCAATAATTCATGAAAACCATTAGCCAACTCCATGCCTTGCCAATACACTTCAAAGCGTTCAGCCGTCGGCGGTGGACCGGGATTGATGCGGGCGAGAGCAGCTTGTGCACTCGGGAAATCGATAACAAAAGCGGGTCGTTGATTAAAACCCAAATGCGGTTCAATCAATTCACTCATCAATAATTGTAACCATGTGGTGATATCAAGGATCGTTTCTGCATGGTGAATCACTAAACCATGCAATTCGGCACAGTTTTTTAATTCAGTGACTGAGGTCTGATAAGGATCAATAGCGCAATATTGCTGAAATAATTCACCATAATGAAAACATTGGGCACTTTCACACTGTAAAATCTTACGCAATAAACCGTCGATTTCGATCATCAAATCATGATGTGAAAAGCCTGGCCGATACCATTCTAACAAGGTAAATTCAGGATTGTGCTGCGTGCTTAAACGATCATCACGAAACGCTTTACTGATTTGGTAAATAGCCCCACTGCCCGCTGCCAATAACCGCTTCATGGCATATTCAGGAGAAGTTTGTAAATACAGAGTGGCTGGATCTTTAGTGCCCGGCAACAGATACGTACTGGTTAAACTCGTTAAATACGGATCAGTCACTGTTCCTTGAGATAATACCGGCGTTTCAACTTCAATGACATGGCGAAGCCGAAAAAATTCACGAATCGTCGCGATAATTTCGGCTCGGCGTTTGAGAGTATCGATCGTACAACTAGGTTGCCACATTATACGGCTGGTGTTTTGGCTTTATCCGGCAGAGTGACATTCAATTCTAAAATCGATAAATCGCCGTCACGCGCCAAATGCACTTTGACTTGTTCGCGATCAATCGTCATATATTTGGAAATCACATCGAGTAATTCTTGCTCTAATTGTGGCAAAAAATCAACGCCGCCTTCTCGCGTCGCAACGCGTTCATGTGAGACGATGATTTGCAAACGTTCTTTGGCTAACGAGGCGGTATTACGCGGTGTGCCTCGAAAGTAGTCCATCATTTTTTTAACATTCATTGAGTCGTTATCCTTGACTGTTAACTGAATAACTTAGCAAAAAAGCCTTTTTTCTTCGGCGCTAAATGCCAATGGGCAATATCTTCCCCCAAAAAGCGACCCACCGCATCCATATAGGCTTTTGACGCATCGCTTTCTAAATCTAACGTCACTGGCACACCAGAATTGGAAGCGCGCAATACCGCTTGTGATTCTGGAATAACGCCCAATAAAGGAATCGCTAAAATATCTTTAACATCATCGACACTCAACATATCGCCACGTTCGACACGCTCTAAACTGTAACGCGTTAATAATAAAAATTCTTTGACTGGCGTCATTTTATTTTCAGCACGGAATGTTTTACTGGCTAAAATACCTAAAATGCGATCCGAATCGCGAACCGACGAGACTTCAGGATTGGTGACGACAATTGCATAATCGGCAAAATACATCGCCATCAATGCGCCTTTTTCAATGCCAGCAGGGGAATCGCAAATGATAAATTCAAATTCTTGCTTTAATGCTTCGATAATTTTTTGCACACCTTCAATACTAAGCGCATCTTTATCGCGCGTTTGTGACGCAGGAAGAATATACAGATTTTCCAAACGTTTATCTTTGATCAAGGCTTGTTGTAAATTGGCTTCACCTTGCACGACATTGACAAAATCATAGACCACACGACGTTCACAACCCATCACTAAATCAAGGTTACGTAAACCTACATCAAAATCAATCACCACGGTTCGAAAACCACGACTGGCAATGCCTGCGGCAATGCTGGCACTCGATGTGGTCTTACCAACACCACCCTTCCCTGAGGTAATTACAATCACCGTTGCTTGTTTCACTTGATCCACGTGCTGCTCCTGAATTTTTTAGGCACTAAAGCGCCAATTTTAACGATTTTTCACACTGATGTATATCATTTCTTCATGAAATTCAAGTCTTATCGGCCGCCTCATGAAAAATGATGCATGGCAATGAGATAAAAGTAAGTTATTTGGGTTTTTTGAATAGTAAGAGTCCTTGTATACAAGAAACGACCAAGGGATTTATTGATGTGATACATCAATATTTGGGCATAGAAAACCAGCCGCATTGGGTGTTTGAGGTTAATTTTAACGATAATCAAAATCGCATTCAACAGGCCGCGGATCCATGTAAAGCGCATGCGAAAGCTGGCCGGTTAAGATCATGAATTCATGGATACAATCATGGTTGATAAATTTTAATGAGGCGACCCTGGTGATTTTTGTGCCCTGGCGGCGTCAATAAAATATCAGGCATACGATACTTATTGCTATCCAGAGGTTAATGCCATTTTCTGCCTTCAGCCGCTACTATTCCCAATAGCATATTCTCGCAAATTTGCGAAGAAAACAGGAAGAATAGCTTAAAAATTGCTATAATTTGACTACTTGAATACAAAATTATAGTAGATAAAAATAATGCCACTACGCGAAGAGCTCTTTACGAACAAAGTCGCCTGTCCTATGGGTGCTTCACTTGAAGATCAGGCTATTGTCGCGCGGTGGCTGTGTTTATATGAGCATTACTTTCCTGATAAAGTACACAATACGGATGACAATATTTCCACTGATAAAGCTGAAGTGGCTCGCAAGGCAGATTGGGACATTATTCTTAAGCTTTCTGCTCGGCATTCGGTTCAATGGTGCAATGACTTTATTTACTCCTTAACAACAAGAACTACAGTCGCTGAAAATCCCGTTTATGGTATTGATCACAAGCATCTCAAAACCTTACTTACTTTACAAAAAGACTTCCAATTACAAAGCTGTGATTTATCAAGTCCTATGTTTGAACAAGGATCTTTATTTAATCCTGGATCTTCGCATCATACATTGGATCAACAGTCATTAGCTACTATGGCACGCAGTTTAGCAAAGCCACCTAATGATGGTAAATTTAATCGTATATTTTTAGATGAAGTCAGTGATTTCTTACTTATTTTAAGCGATGAAAGTCTTGATTTAATTAAGCAACTCACTCAAAAAAGTTTTTAACTTCTGTGTTTTTTATCAGGCATGGGCAACAAATAATTCCGAAAAGCTTACGGATGCGCGCTTTAAGGAATTTTTATTAAGTTGGTCTGAATTATGCAGCCAAAGTTTAGAGGAAATTTCTCCTAATGACGATGACGATAGTGACTATAGCGATGATGATGAGGTTTTCGATTCAACAGTAACTAATGTAACACCTCTGCAAGCGCTGAGTAATATTGTGCGTTATGGTTTCACAAAAGACAATTTTCCATTAGCAATGTTAGTATATGGGGATGAAGCTACTAATGGATTTATTCAATTTAATAGAGCTATTTACTCCCAGCTCCAATTCGATTCCTTGCAAAAAAAAATATTTGTCAATATTCGTCCAAAACTTGCTGATGGTTCTTCTAAATATACTTGGTTAGATGACAGTCGCTATCAAGATGAAGACTCACTTTATATCTTGTATCGTCTAGCTATTGCTTTTAATGAGAATGAAACATCTGATAATGCAAAATCTTTTGGGCCAGATCGATTACAGTTTTATTATGAGCACCATCGCCTATCAGCCTTGATAGAGTATATTAAAGAAGGTCGTTTAAGCATTACTGAAGCGGCTCAATACGATAAATTTGAAGCCGATAAAATTCCACCGAGAATGTTGCCGCGGCTATTAGCCGGCGATCTTGATGAAGGTATTACACTAACAAAAGCTCAAATCGTTGCTTACGATCTACATGATTACGAGCCTAAAAACAATCCTCATCGCCATGAATTATTAACTAAAGAAGCATTTTCTCAAATACATCCGGGGAATACTGAACTTTGGTATTCAGCCAAATATGAGGAATATACAAATGCTGATGCCAAATATACGCAATATTTAGAGGCTTATATTGATACAGTGCTGCAGCCAGTAGTGGCTGAACGTGCACGCTTATATTTAGATCTGCAACGCTTAAAAAAACAGGAACAAGAATTAGGTCCAGGTCCGCTAACGTGGCCACAGTGGTTTTATTACCTATTTTATAAAACACCCACTGAAGAATGTGTATTAGTCAGTGCCAAAATCGCATTACTTTCTGGGGCACTAGAAGGTATGCATCAGGTGATCCGTGTCGAACAAAATAAAATGAATTACCGGCGAATAACGGGGGGGGGTACTCTTAAGTCTGGGGAGGCTGAAAGCGTCGCCCACGCGAACTTTCTAAGCGATCAAATTACTCCTTCGTATATAACTGCAAATTCATATCCTGATGAATACACATTGTACGCTAATGGCAACTATTTAAAAGAGAATTTTGGCTGTAATGCCATAGAAAACACGCGGTTTTCTATTAAAAGTCGTCAATACTTAAGATCTTCTTTGTTAGATAAACCTAGTTGGGAGACTCAATGCTGTAATAATATTGTCATGTTAAAAGAAGAAGATACTGAGCCTACGTATTGTGATAAAGGAATTATCAAAATCAAAACGAGTTCAGTAAACCCAGAAAAAATTAGTGTTTATTGGACTGAAGATGGAAAAAACATTAAAAAGACTTTTAAATCTTCAGCATTTGATGGTGCTTTGGAAAACCTACCCAAACCTGGTGAAAGTACAGCAGATGCTAGTTTACGTCAAAAGATATCAGCAACCTGTGACTATTGCCGCAATGACAGGTGGATAACGCGAGAACGCCCCACCATTAATTCTGCGCGTGATCACGTGGCCACTTTTTTTAAAGGTCTAATTGGAGCGATTTTTTATATTCCTGCAGGGATAATAGGATTGGGTTGCCCGAGCTTTGCTAATAGTTATAACTCTACTTTTTTTGGCACCCATAGCTTTAATTGCCTTAAGCAAGTAGTAGCGACGCGCGAAACGCTTGCCAAACAAAAATCTGTCTAAGTAGAGCTACTTAAGAAAACACTAGCAACTGGCGCAATCTTTATTAACCCAAGGGGAGCCGATGACCCATCCCTTGGGTTAGCATCCTAATAGCGACAATAAATAATTTTTGTTAAATTCCTGTGGTCACACAGTGACGCGAAGGTGGTTTAAATCTTCAGTCATTTTTTCTAATTCAGTGATTATCACTTGACGTTCTTGGTAAAGTAAATTTTCTACTTGATTTTTTGTTGCATCAACCGTATCAATTATAGTGCTAAGCCAAGTAACCCCCTTTTCTGAAGTGGTGCACGGCGGATCTTGTGCGCCGGCATGATTTATTGCAGGCGCTGATGTCAAAGTTAAAGCCGCAGCTGCCATTGTACTTTGCCATAACGGCTCACTTTCTGTAATATACTCAAAAACTTGCGTCAGATAAGTATGTAAAGAATCTTTACGCAAACCAGAATGATTTTTATTCTTCGTCAAAAATACGATAAAATTGGTTACTAAAGTTTTAAATTCTTCTTCTTTCACCATATCTTCTAATGTTTTACATTGAGAAATGGAATGATCACCACCGTGATTGGTAAAAAATTGGATAAAAGCACGTTCAAAAATACCTAAATGACGGTAAGACTTTTGATAATGGTTGGTCGCATGCAATATTGCTTGTCTAAAACGTCGTGCTAACGTACTGAATTCAGGCTTGATCTCTTGATCAAAATAAAACCGTGCTTCGCTAGCATAAAGAGGTAAGGGAATTAAAGCAGGTGTTTTAGTCACCCAAACACTGCGGTTTGTTAAAGTTTTGTAAACCTTTTTTTGTTGGGTTGTTAAACCTAATACCGATTCTGGACTACCAAATAATGTTTCCATCAAACAATCAAGTTTATACAGTACACAAGCAGCAGGATCATCTACTTTTTCAACCACTGAGCCAATGCTAGGTTGCTGAAATGCAATAGTTTTAATCATCGGATCTACGCTCACATGAACATTAGCAATAAAATCCATAATACGCTGAGCATCCGTTACAGCTTGATCTTGAGATAAAACATGCTCTCTAAAATCATTTAAATAACGCAAGGTAATAAGAAAAGCCATTCTGTCGAGTATTTTTTCTGCTTTTTTTGTTTTTTTAATTAAAATCCATAAAGCAGCCCTGCGTTGATAAGCAATTTGAAACCAATATTGTTCTGCCTGTTCGGTTGCCGCTGTAATAGGAGCAGCCACCATACCTGCAGGTAGAAATGCTTTGGTAACCATACTACTAAGAGCATTAACACCAAAACTAATAGGCCCTGAAGCTAAAGTTAATATTCCTGATGAAGCAGTTTCACTTGAACTTAACAACGTTTCAAGCTGCTCTTTCAGTTTTACATAATAGGCCAATCGCTTAGGCTTACCTGCGTTATTTGGAAAATTATTCTCATCACCAATAAAATAATTCACCTGATCTTTAAACAATTGATCATAATCCACTTCTAACCCATTAACCGTGGCTTTGCCAAAGCAAAAAGTTAATTCGCGGACATTTTGAGAAACCAAATGATAATAGGTAGCTTCGATAAATGTCACTGGTTCATGGGTCGGCTCTTGCTCATGAATATCAATCGCACTATCCACACCACCAAGTGACATGGCCGATGAGGTTGAACTGGTGAGTTCAGGTTCAATTATTTGAACCTCACGTGGGGCACTATCCTCTTGCTCAGGTCTTTTCCTAGAAGTTAATAGATTATTAAAGAGATGAAATCTTGATCTTTGTAGCGCTAAGCCGCCATTTAGTGCTAATTGATAATCAATTTCTCTATGTTTATTTTCCGTGCCGCTATCGGTAATATCCCGAGGAAGCGTCGTAATGCGTGATCTAGGACGAGAAATTAATTGTAGTAAAGCTACAAGATCTGCTTTTCCTAAAATATTATCGGTTAAATCCAACCTTTTTAAGGCAGAGAAATTATTTTCTGCTCGTGTTAACTGGGCGATTTTATCGGAAAGAGGTGCCGCTTTACGTATTTGAAGCGTATTTAAAGCTGGCAAAATAGCAGTTAGCTGGCTTTTTCTTAAAGAAAGTTCTGTTAAATGCGCACAATTAGATAGTAATTGGCATAACTGGGTAAATTCCTCAATATCAAATACTTAGCCATCTAAATGGATATGCGTGAAATTTCTTAAGCTCGTCGTCAACCAACTTAGAAATTCTGCTTTAAGAGCCGTTGTTGCTAAGTTGAATTTAGCCGCAAGTAAAATCAATTGATCATCATGCACATACTGCTCAAATATCGAAACGACTGCTGCTTCTACTACAACTACTGGTGTTGGTTGGTCGGCCGTTGTATTTAATGGGGGAATTGGCAAAGACACCACTTCCGGAGCTCTAGCGTTTCTTGATTCTTCATCGGCATCGAATTCGATTGAAAAAGCTTCACTTTTCCAGTTAAAAGGTAAGCTGATTACTGGCAATAGCGATTGCCAAGTGCGTGCGGGTGCTAAAGCCTGACTACGCAAACTGTCATCACGACATTGTTGATGATCGCTCAGTACATGTCGCCATTCAATGGTTAATAAGTTTGGGCAATACAAAAAAATAGTCGCAAACGCCGTCGCATTGCGATCGATACAAAGATTACCACTGAGGTTTAAGGTCGTTAACGCTGGCCAACATTCACAATAATCGGCTAGCAGCACTAAGCCGGCATCAGTCAAGAAATTATTGCTCAAATCCAAGACTTTTAAACGAGTATTTGCGCTTAACGCTTTAAGTACTAAAAATAAATCTGCATCACGAAGGGAAGTATTAGCCAGAGATAACTGGTCTAATTGGTCATAATAAGGTAAGAATCGTAAAAAATAGCCTAGAAAATCGCTACTGGCCATAAAATCCGGCTGTTTCTCACGACCAAGCAGCTGACCTTCTAACGTTAACGTCGTTAATGTTGTATGATTAGCATAAAGTGCATTGAATAAGGAATAAGCAGCTTCAAGGTTAATATCAACCCCTCGACAATCCATTACTTTTATTTGTGATAAAGTCTGACACCAAGTACTGAATGCTTCCAGTGTTATAGGCTTGAGTGCTTTTGGTAATACCGTAGCATGCTCGTCGGGTGCTCTCGGCTCAGCGCCTATATTCACTAAATAATCAGCGAATACCGCAAACAGTGCTGAGGTTTTATCAACAGGTAATTGCGCACACGCTTTAACAATCACAAATAACTCCACGTCATAGCGAAAAAATCGTGCTAAGCTTTTGGTTTGTTCACGTGCTTGGTCAAAAAAACTGTTCGAACCATCAGGATAAGTCTCAGACAGTGCTTTTACAATCATCGACCACCGTTCCGGGTGATGGGTTTTTTTTGTGTAGTTGGTTATTTTAGCGCGAAAAAATTCATCTTGAGCACTCTGTGGTCGATAACAATTGAGTACTTCTTGTAAAGCTGTCCAATTAACATCTGCTGTACATGAGTGCCATGATCCAGTCATTATGGCACCTCGCGCTGCCAATTGAGCCACAATTCGTGCGGGTGCACCCATCATCGGTGCTGCCATCAAGGCTAAGCCAAGACCATCAAAGCTAAGTTGTTGCGTATGTTCAGTGCCCAAAGTGTTAGCAATGCTTTCTGCTAATGCTGCCCGTTCATGCTCTGTTGTACACGCATTTAAAATCGGAATCGATAAGCTGAACGCTGCAATAATGGCATTGAAGTCAATGACCGTACAGGTTGTTAAATATGTCTCTACACGCTGGTGGTAATTGCGTTGTTCTTCGGCAATACTTAATTGCTCAAGCGCCGCTTGACTGTATTCTTCAGGCCATAGCGAGGCAGCTGCCAAAGAAAGGGCATTGCCTGGAATAATACAAGCTTGATAAGCGCTTTCTACCATGTCAAGTAACGGCTGTACAAATCGACCGTTAGGCAGTAATTGGCCATTTAACCACGGTTCAACAGTTTCTCGTAATTCGGGAAAAGCTTCAACGTGTGTTTGCACGAGCGTTTGTAGTGCGATGCGTAGGCGCGTTTGCTCAAGCCCACCACCTTGGTGAAAGGTAATTAATTTTTTCCACGCAGCTACTTCATTTTTTTTAGTTAATTCCGATTGAAACAAACGTTGGCTGACACTTAATAACAGCCAATAGCGTTGGCGATGGAAATTATTCAGTGGCGAAAAAAACCATTGCGCTCCACGTGCCTGCGCTTTCACACTGCGTGGGCCCAGCAATACATCTAAGTGTGCTAGTTTTTGTTGAGCTTCTTTTTTAAATGGTGCAATAGTAATAGCAAGCGTCTTAGCCATGCAATCTTTGATAGCTTGAATACGAATGACATCTTGTGGCGTTATTTGCTTACCCCAGACCGGCAATACAACTGGCATCTCAGTGGATTCTGCCCTGTCACGACGAATGATCGGCGCTTCGTACTGTAAGGCTTGAGCATACCAACGGGCCACTAAGGGATTTTGCGACGCAGCAGAAAATAATTTAACACCATGTTCCTGTAAATAAATTTGATCCATCAAGCCAGAACGCTGCTCAAACCGCGGCTGAGCAATCAATGTGCGTTTATCTAACTTCAGCACCTCACTTAAACCCTGTTGCACACTAAGGGCTAATTGATCCCATTCAGCCAAACTGCCTTCACCTTTTTGACAATAATCTGAAATCAGCGCTCGGATGCGAAAATCTTGATTGTTTTTAGGCACATAGTGACTAAACAACATCGCTAATAATGAATAATCGCCCCGATTTCCTTTAACGCAGCAAAATCCATGGGTTCATGGCTGTGCTTCAACACCGTGCTTAAAACGGCTAAGGCTAAGGATTTATTGTTGGGCAATGCGGTTCGATAGTGCTGCCAAGCTAAGCGAATGCATTCCGAATTTACCGGAATATTCGTTATCGTGAATAACTGTTGCTGTTCGATGGCAACGCGTTGCGCAGGGTAATCTTTAAAATAAGCTTGTTTTCTTTGTTGATAATTGGCGTTACTGGCGCTTTGCAACCGCAGCTGTGTCGCCTCGAAGCTAACTTCCAACGCAGGGTTGATTCGATAAGTCTTTGCGACCAAGGGATTAATCGCTTGTTGTTGAAAATGCTGAAAACTCAGAGCCAAGATATCTAAATAATGTTCAGTCGCCGTTTTAGCCGTTATAAACTTCGTCAAACATGACGGCAAGACAATGTTGATTCCTCTAGTAGCGACTTTTAGTGCTGTTTGCAAGCTTAAAGCGCTTTGATAATTGTTTGCGGCGTCCGTCATGAATGTTAGGGCTGCTGCTTCATCAGAAAACCTTAATAGCGCCGCTTGCCATTGAGTTTTTACATGTGTTAAGGTGATGGAGTATAGTTTTAGGCACAACGATAAATAGGTACTGTGCAGGGCTTGAGCTATCGGCGTGATGCTATCCGCACCAAACAGCAAGTCAACTTGACGGGTGTCTTGGGTGTTAATGGCGGTCCAACGCGCATTGTGGAGTGCAAACAGATCTGTGGTGCCACTTGCTTGACAAAAATCTGCTGAAGTATTTTGCTCACATGCTGGATTAAGGGTATTTTTATAGTTAGCAAAAACTGTTTTTAAACGTGCTATTTTCGCCAGTGCTGCATTGCGCAACACGCTTTCATACGCAGCTTGAGCACGAGCAGCCGCTTGCTGCTCTCGGCGCACTTCCTCGCGCCTATCTTGCATCGCTTCACCAGCAACATTCACTATACCCATAATTCATTTCAATCCGCTGAAAATAAGCTATCTGGGCACAACCAGTAGATGCTTAATTTTTATTAAATATCCCTATATGGCGCATATTTTATCATAATTTTCGCAGAACAAGACTGCTCAGTCTAATAGGTAGCGATTTGAAGGGCTATTTTTTCCCCTAGCAGTGGGCATCAAAATAAGGAAAATTCATGTCGCGTAACGGCTGTTTCACTGGCGCTTTTTTATCGCATTGTCAGTTATTTTTTTAATGAGGTGGCCTTGGCCGCTATTATCGGCCGCGCAAAAATAATTTATCCAACTCACTCAACGATAATTTTGCCACTGTCGGACGGCCATGATTACATTGGCCATAACGTGGCGTTTGCTCCATGGTGCGTAGCAGCGCATTCATTTCCACCAACGTTAAGCTTCGATGCGCATGAATGGAATGGCGGCAAGCAAAATTACCCAACTTTTCTAATAAGATATCTTGAATGCGCCGCGACATGCCATGCACCGCTAAATCAGCGCATACATCACGCAACAAAGGCGCTGCTTCATTTTGACTAAGCGCTTGAGGAATCTCTAAAATCCGTAACCGATCAATACTGAAACGTTCAACGATAAAACCCACTTCGGCTAATAACGCGTGTTGTTCTTCGGCGATATCCGCTTCCACTGAACTTAAGGTCAAAACTAATGGGATTAACAGCGCTTGCCGAGCAATAGCTTTATCTGCCAAGGCTGCTTTCAATTGTTCATAAACGATACGTTCATGAGCAGCATGCATATCGACTAACACTAATCCTTGTTCATTTTGAGCCAGGATATAAATACCATGCACTTGTGCAAACGCTTGACCCAAAGCAGGGGAAAACTCTGTTACTACCGGCACTGAATCCACTGCTAAGGCTTTTGCTAGCGTTAAATCTTGCCCAGTGAAAAAATCATAAGCTTTCATCGTTTCTTGAATAGCGAGTTGACTTTGTTCAGGCTTGACCCAAGTCATTGGTGGCATAGTATTTACAGCTTCCATAGCTTTAGTTGTCAAGACTTGCTTGGCCGCAGCAATCGATGTTGCTAAATCAGGGATCATGGTTGGCACGTGTTTCGCCACCGGCTCATCGGGTTTTAAAGAAGCAATTGCATCCGTCAAAGTCGAGGCAATAAAATCATGAATCAAACGACTGTCACGAAACCGTACTTCTTGTTTGGTGGGATGAACATTGACATCGACGTCACGCGAATTACAGTGAAAATACAAGACAAACACCGGTTGTCGTTGGCCATATACGACATCTTGATAGGCTTGGCGCACGGCATGACTTAAAATTTTATCGCGTACGGCGCGATGATTGACATAAAAATACTGTTGATCCGTTTGACTACGCGCATGGGTTGGCAAACCTAACCAACCCTTTAAACTCAAATCACCCACTGTTAATTCAAGGGCAATCACCTTGTCTAAAAAAGTCGACCCGAGTAAGCTGGCAACGCGTTGTTCTTGAGCAACCACGGTAGTGGCAATGGGTGCTTGCCACACTAATTTCCCATTGTGTTTTACTTTAAAACCCACTTGAAAATGGCTTAACGCTAAGCGTTTGATCAAATCATAAATGTGATTAAATTCGGTACTATCCGATTTTAAAAATTTTCGTCGCACCGGCACATTAAAAAACAAATCCAGCACTTCAACAGTGGTGCCAATGGGATGCGATACAGGCTTTAACAATGGCTCAGTTTCACCAGGATCGCTCAGCAATTGCCAAGCGGTATCCGCAGCGTGGTGTAGCGAACTAAGACTCACTTTAGCAACCGAACTGATACTCGCTAACGCTTCACCCCGAAAACCCAATGTTTCGATACAAAAAAGATCATCACTGGCATGAATTTTGCTGGTGCCATGACGTGCGAGCGCTAATACCAATTGCTCTTTAGGAATACCTGAACCATTATCCGTTACCCGAATCAATTGAATGCCGGATTTTTCTAAATCAATATTCAGTTGGGTAGCGCCAGCATCGATGGCATTTTCCAGCAATTCTTTAACGACCGATGCAGGCCTTTCCACCACTTCACCGGCAGCGATTTGATTAGCTAATTGAGGGGAAAGAATCCGAATATCGGCCATGGTGTGATTAACTCATAAAAATATGGATTAAAGCCTAGCACAGTTGCTTAATTTAAGCTTTAATTATGGTAGATTTGGTACCACTAAAATTTAACTAAACCTATTTAAAGGTGACTGTATGGCAGGCATTATTATAAACAAGCGGCTCAACCCAGATAATTTATGTCAATTGGCCATTGAGAAATTAGGTTACCCGCAACATTTTTTTGATCAGATAAAGCATACAGCAAACTTTTCTAAAGCTATCTGTGAGTTAAACCATGAATTTATTAACGTAGCTCTTGCTAACGCCAATTCAGTCACTGGGCGAAAAATATCCAATGCGCAAATTGAAGCGGCGGTATTAACCATTTTTTGTACTGCTATTATACAAGATATGGGTACTGGCTTATGTGATGACCTTAATGTAAGTGAAGGCGATGGTTTGATAGCGGCCTGTCGAGCAGCGCGGGCAAAACATCAGTTACCTGAACCAAACGCTAATCGCAGCGAATCCCCCGCTGAACTTCATGCCAGTATTCTTAGCTTGCGAGAAAAAAGCAAACACCAGCATATCTCAGCGCATGCATGGTTAACAGATCAAGATTTGAAAGATATTTTAGAACAAGCGGGCTTATATACACCCAGAGCTCCAGCTAAGCAAAATTCCATTAAAATCACGAGCCTCGAAAGTGTGGCTATTCGAGACGTTGTTGCTCAAGCTCAAAAGGACCATACTGATAGCACGTTTCCCTATAAAATCCCCTTGCTCTTAAATGATCAAGGCAATCATTGGATCAATGCAATCATTACCGTTAATAAAGTGAATAATTTCACTATTAGTATTACAGATAGTTTAGGAATAAGCGAAAATAAAACAACTTATTTCGAAAAAGTCTTTAAGACCGCCTTAATGGATCAAGCAGTCACTTTTGACATTCGATCAACTGCCACTACACAACTTGATGGCTGGAGTTGTGGTTACCATGCGGTAAGCCATTTATTACAAGAGCCATTATTTGCCAATCATAATTATCCAGGCAACACTAAAGAACAATTAAATCCTAAGGCATCTGACGGCACGCTTAAGACTTCTGAACAATTAAGAGATGCTATTTTTGACTTATTAGACGTGCAAGCAAGCGTCACTAGGAATAATTTACCTGGTTCTCACGCTGACACTTTTTTAACAGAATCACCTGCACCAGCAGTTACTTTATTGCCCGTTAAAGCGCCGACGGTAAATCCCATTGATTTTTTAATCAACACTGCTTCAAAAGCACACAATGGCAAAGAGGCGCTCATTACTGTGGCCCCTAAATCCACTGAACAAGAAAAAATTAAAGTGCTGCAACAAGCTTTCCAAACAGCATTATCAGCAGCAACCAACAACAACACAGCATCTGCAAAAATTGACGCTGCATTGGAAACTATTTTAGAAAATGATCCCAGTCCTTGCCAGAGGCAAATCAACAGCATAAGCGCAACAGAACATTCAGAACATTCACTTAAGTGGACACAAGACGACGATTACATGTTAGCGTTAAAGCTACAACTCGCCTATTTTGACGACTATTTATTAAGCAGCAACCATCCTAGAATTACGGCGTAGCAACTATTGATTTACGCTTGCGGACACCATCATTCAAGGTGCTAAACAACCATGGGGGTTAGCAAATGCTTTTTCACCACTATAACGCCTTGAATCGACCCTTTTAAAGGGTTAACTGCCTATTTTCATCCGTAAGCGGTATAGATAACACAATAGCTCGCAAATCTTCATCTGCAGAAAAAATTGAATTATCGCTCTCTTCACTGACACCGCCAAGACTGCCTTCAGAACTGAGCTCTGTCCGCGAAGCATCACTTCGTGTCTCATTAGAGTTGTTGAGAGCAACGCTTCCAAGGTTATAATCTTGCAGAAATTCACCGCGAAAGAAAGGGATATTATTATCATCTTCGCTAAAACCTCTAAGGCTATTTTCAACACTGAGCTCTGTCAGCGAGGTATCACTTCGCGCTTCATTAAGGTTGTCAAGCGTAGCGCTTTCAAGGTCACCATCTTCAGATAATAATTCTCTTCGCGTGATTGGGGTGTTTTTTTTCCAAAGAGTATGACCCGTCAATCTTAATGCCATATACGCAACTACCATGGTACCGCAGGCAATACCTATAAAAGCCATCGTACGTTCGGTGCTATTGGTTGCCCAAAAGTGCCCTGGGGGATCACTAGGATTTTCGTATAAAACAGTACTGGTAGGATTTTTACTTGGCGCAGCGGACGGCACAGAGATAGGTTTAAGGCTTGGATGCGTTGTTAGCATAACACTGGGTAACCGCGTTAAATAGTCACTCGGTGGCGCAGTGGATAGCGCAGAGATAGGCTTAAGGCTTGGATTCGCTGTCGGCATAGCACTAGAAGGACTAGGTGCAGCCGTTGGTGAAGCATTGGCAATCATGGCTTTAACGTGGATTTGCTTTGGGGATATCAAAATATCGTCAGGATTCAACGTACCCCCTAATGGAGCATAATTAGTAGCGCGGTGCGTGATCGTTATTTCTCCTGCCATCCTATTGCCACCATTAAAGGGTAGCTTGACATTTAGCCAGTATTGAGCCCGCTCACCCGTAATCCAAAGATTGACATCTATAGAGGATGCCCCTGAAGGCGAGCTGCCATTAGAATACGCGGTCCATTGACCATTGATAGAAGAAGATAGCCACTGACAATTATAAGAAGTGCCAAGCTGTACGTTACAATCTCCCGCATTAGCGGTGAAGGCTGAAAAGCTGACACGGTGGGGTAGAAACACATAGCTGCTATTGCCGCGCGATGAGTGCGTTTCTTGATACTTCAAGGCAAGGTAATAACTTAAGACTTCTTTAAAATTAACAGAGCCAATGACGCCATTGGGTACCAACAACCATTCTAATTGTCTAAAAGTTATGATGGGCGCAGCAGCGACACCGAGCGGGGCTAAAAAAAAGGCAGTATCTTCATGAGGTTAACTCGATTATGATAGCTTTATAAAAATTTAAGCGATTATTGACGCATACAGCGCATCCTTGTTACAAATGAAAATGAACGTATGCGCTAACAACAAAGAATTATTTAGATTATTATATTTACTTATAAATTGCAATGAATTTATTATTCAATAATAGTGTTATGGCTTAACCTTTATTCAACCCACTGCGTATTGCGAACTAAATCAAATCATGATTTCACACAAAAAGCTGCGCAAAAAAAATCTCGTGGACCCGCAAAATCAGCCCATTTTTAATGCCTAATTAAGGTATAAACCTAACGATAAAAGGGGTGGCTTATGAGCGAAACAAAACGCAAGAATTTCACGGGTAAATTTAAAGCCAACGTGGCGCTTGAAGCAATAAGGGCAGCAAAACAACGCCTGAAATAAATTAAGCATCCAGGGTGCATCGGATTCAAGTGAGCTTGTAGAAAAAAATACCCTTATAAATGAGTGCCGGTATTAGATTGGCGCGGCTGAGGCTTTGATCACTCTGTCTTAGCTGGCACGAATCGATCAACTATTGATGCGGTTCACTGTGCGTTGACGATTAATGAGCAAGAATTGATATTGCTAGACACGATCGATGTCAAATCCACACAACACTTTTTTTTGGCAACAACAACCTAAGATTTATCCCTGTCTATTAAGGGATTTAAGTCTAACGAAGCCCAAGCAGATTTTGAACTAGAAGCTCTAGAAAGGATTTAGGCGAAGAAAAAAAACCCATAAAGCCAAAGGCATTTAAAACCTCAGCCTGGGGCTAAGCGATAGCGCAACCTTTAAGAAATTAGGCTGTAAAAAAACGCGCGATCAGTGCGAAACGAGTTTCGACAACCCTAGCGAGCATTCTTAACACACCGATAGGGCTTGGTAAGTTTTTTTACTACTCAGGGTGCGCTTTCCCTTAACCCTGAGCTAAATTACGCTAGGCCTTTGGCCTATAAAAATGATCCTCTATCAATGAACAAAGGCAATATTTTTCATCTTAAGCTTCCCTTAAGTATTATCTTGGTACAATACCCAGCAGAAAACTCTCTCATTACTAGGATTTTATTAAATGACAATTATTATTGCCAATTACGCGCCATTGACTTTAAAAGATATTTTGCAATTTTTGATTACTCATTCTGATGTTAAATCACAAAAAAAAACAAATTGAATTACAGGATGACTTAGACAATATAAGTGTTGTTGCAGAAAATCTTGGCGTAAGCATTTCAGAAAATCACGCAGAGATTGATTTAAAAGATTATCAGTCAAAAAATTTATGCGATGATTTAGCCCCCACTGCTGCTGCAGAAGAATCAAAAAATCCAGAGTCTGAGAAGGAAAAACATCTTGCCCAATTTAAGAAGCTGACTAAGGCTATAGTGGAATTTTTTCAACGCAAAGCATTAGGCGTACCATTTCAAACTTTGGTGGTTGGCGACAGCAAAGAGGAAACGGGTATGAATCATAACCATTCGATAAATCTAAGTAATACACCTACTGCATTAAATGTTGGTGGAATAAAATCCCCTAACGACCACCCACTTGCCTTATCTAAGGCTGAGTCACAAGCCTTAACAGCATCAGACAATTCCGCGCCTGTAACGCCGACTGTTTTATCCTCAAAGGCCACATCAACAGATATCTTTGAAGGAAATAGAGACACTTCAATTTTACAGGTAGATAGCAAAAATACAGCGGATGAAAACTCAAAATCTACACCAGAAAGGCCAGAAAGCGACATTCCTGAGTATGATTCAAAAGTGGAAACTGGTCAACCCCACAATAAAGGGCTCCCTACTCAATTAACCCTAACCCCTAAAACTTTGCATGAAGCTATAAAAAAGGCAGCTGAAGAATATACGACGTTCAACAATCAGCATCGTTCATTCTTTTCTCGTCTCTATAGTAAACACGGCTCTAGAGGGATCGCGCATGTCGAGGCGTTAAAGACTGCGAGTTCAGAAAGTGATTTAGATACTACGGCCAAAGCCCTACAAACTTTCTTTGCTCCAAGAGCAGATGGCACTAGGCCTGGCACACATGATCATTCCTTTGTGAGTTTTTTACTGAATGAATTAAAACCCTATGATTTATTATCCCCCAGGCATTATTATGCTAATCCTAAACAAAAAAACGGATTACACCACAGCGTCTGAAGAAAGCCTTAAAGCTCGAAAAGTATTTATTGCTGCTATTAAACCAGAGGCAAACACATTGATAGGTAATCCATCTAACAACTTCCCAGATACAATGAGCGCAACAAGCTCAGCACTTCTTTTATCCGGGGTAATAATACATTTCGACGCTACCGACCAACGTAACAAAAAGCCCTAGCATTCACTTCAAAAGAGCTTACAATGTTAAGCTCTTTTCGTGAGGCTTGGTATTATGCGCACCCTTATATTAATGCGTCATGGCGCAGCGGTTGAAAGCCATGACGCACCTTCTGATTATGCGCGGGCCTTAACGCCACAGGGTCGCTTCGATGTGCAAGCACAAATCCACCTGCTTAAAATGCATGCGCCTGAAGGCATTATCAGTAGTTCTGCACTGCGCACAACCGAAACCGCCAGCCTTATCGCCAGCGCACTCACACAAACCCTCACATTGACACTCAAGCCAAAACTGTATCATGCTCAAGCGAGCGATTATTTTGAGGTATTGCAAACCATTCCCGATAATGTACACACCATCCTATTGATCGGTCACAATCCCAGCATCAGCGATTTAGCCAGTCAGTTGGCAAAAACAAAACTCAACATGGCGCCCGCTGACCTGGGTATTTTTCACACTGAGTGCGATAGTGCTTGGTATGCGTTAAGTATTCGAGATTTTAACCAGATCGTTTAACTCCCTTCGTGTCCCTGTTATACTGCCAAAGTCGCTTTCACTAATCACAGGATTCACCATGCCTTTCAGCCTTGAAGCATCCGAACTCGGTAAATCATCCCACTATAAAAGCCATTACGATGCCAGTTTATTATTTCCCATTGCTCGCTCGCTCAAACGCCAAGACCTTGGCTTGAGCGCTATCGATGCCTTACCGTTTCATGGTGTCGATCGGTGGCAACATTATGAAGTCTCGTGGCTTAATGATAAAGGCAAGCCCATGGTGGCGATGGCTGATATTCGTTATTCGTGTACGTCACCGAATATGATCGAATCCAAATCGATGAAATTGTATTTTAATTCTTTGAATAACACGCGTTTTCACGATATCGCGCAAGTAAAAGCTTTAGTGCAAAACGATTTGAGTCAAGCGGTTGGCGATAACGTCAGTGTCCACTTGAATCATCTTCAGCACCATGAAAGCCACGGTCATTTCAAAGGCATTTGTCTTGATGATTTAGATATTGAATGTGATGCGTATATGATTCATCCGGAATTTTTAACAACCGAAACGACATGGATTGAACAAGAAAGCCTGTATTCGGATTTGTTAAAATCCAATTGTTTAGTGACCCATCAACCCGATTGGGCCAGTGTGTGTATCACATACAGTGGCAATAAAATCCACCACGCGGGCTTATTAAAATACTTAATCTCCTTTAGAAATCACCCAGAATTCCACGAACAATGCATCGAACGGATTTTTATGGATATCATGCACCGGTGTAAACCGATGTATCTGAGTGTCGATGGTCGTTATACGCGCCGTGGTGGAATTGAAATCAATCCTTACCGCAGTTCATTGGCTTGGCCCAATCATGCGGCTGATCATAAGCGTTTAACTCGACAATGACCATGAAATGGGTCATTGCCTCCCGCAATGCCGGGAAAATCGCTGAAATCAAAGCCTTATTAGCCGATTTACCCATTGAGTTTTATACCCAAGCAGATTTTGGTATCGGTGATATTCCTGAAACCGCATCTACGTTTATCGGCAGTGCGTTAATTAAAGCCCATTATGTGTGTGAACACACCGGTTTACCGACGCTCGCCGATGATTCCGGTTTAGAAATCGAAGCACTGCAAGGTGCTCCTGGCATTTATTCTGCCCGTTATGCGGGAACACCTACGAATTTTGCCAATAATATCGCTAAAGTTTTAGCGAATATGCACGGCATGGTTAATCGCCGAGCGAATTTTCGCACTGTCTGTGTGTTTTTAAAGCACCCCAAAGATCCCTCACCTATTATCAGTGAAGGGGTGTGGCGTGGTGAAATAATGCATGAAGCGTCAGGCGCAGCAGGTTTTGGTTATGATCCGATTTTTTATGTGCCAGAATCCCACTGCAGCGCAGCTGAATTAAGCTTTGAAACAAAAAATCGTTTGAGTCACCGCGCACTTGCTTTGCAGCAATTAAAAAAGCAATTACAGCATTGTTTAACAGATTAGCCGACTTTGTAACGTTCGTTTTCAGAAAAACCTGCTGAAAGGCACACTTAGCTAACGTTAAGCGATGCTCGTGGCATCAAAGCCTTCAAAGCGACTTTATCCCCATTTACGCATGGCCAAAGGCCTTTAAGACCTCAGCCTGAGGTTAAGCGATAGCGCAACCCTTAAGCAACGAAGCTACTCTTGAATGACGCGATCATGGGGCAATGGGTTTAAATGCGCATGTGATCAAACCTTGGGTTCAGGTGTAAGAGTCAGCGCGATATTCTGTTGCCAAATGGCTTCCATCCCTTCAATGCCCCAGTGGCGTTCATTTTGCGGTTGCAAGCCTAAACCCCAAATGGTCCGGATCACAAACAGCGCTGGCAATGCTTGATATTCTGTCACAGAAAGTGGCCGCAGACCTTCATAACCTTGCAAGAAATGAAACCACAAACGGTCATTTGATTCCAGGTAGGTATCAGCCCACGCAGGAATTCGCAAACGAATTGCCCAATAAAATTGCACCACATCGTACAGACGAAAACCCATCCCACAGCCATCAAAATCGATAAAGACCAATTTCTGATCCGCTGTTTGTAAAATATTGCCAAAATGATCACCGTGGCAAAAGCCATACGAAGCGTTAGTTTTTGCTAACGATCGAAAGACATGTCGTGCCGCTTCAGCTGCTGCCGTCAATCGCGCAAGTTCAACTTCATGATGAGCAAACGCTCGCTGAATATGGGCCAGTGGTTCATCCATCAGATGGGCTTCGTCAAGTTTAAAGCGCTGTGCAGAAAATTGAAATGGCTCTGTCAACGTGTGCAATTTAGCTAAAGCTTGGCCATAAAGAAACGCTTGAGCACCATCCAATGCCAGCGCTTGGCCTTCAATAAAAGCAAATACTACCATCGCCCGCAAACCTTCAGGGGCATTCAGGTGATTTAAATAAGCGCCATTGACGGCGGCTATCGGAGCAGCAATTGGAAAGTGGTGTGCCTGAAGCCACGTTAAAACCTCTAACTCTGCAGCCACTTCTGACAATGACCGCCAATCCGCGCGATACAAACGAACAATGAATTTTTCTCGTTCATTTTGCACTTCATACGTGTCATTTAATCCCATGCGAATCAAACGACAACTATGAAGTGTGCCAAGATGATAATGCTCTGACAGCCATGCCAATAAACTCATCGGCTCGACTAACGAGTGGTAGATGGCAAGCTCAGCCATGCACTTCAGCTTTGATCAATTGAATCAACAACGCTTTAGCATCTGGGAGAGGGTAAGCGTGCATTTTTTGGGTGTAACTTACACGTGCGCACCACACTTGCTCAATCGCTTCTCGTAAATGCGTGGCTGTTAACGCACTTTCCGCCAGCACGTGGCTCAAGCCCAAAGCTTGATAAAAGGCTGCGTTTTCCACTTGATCGCCACGGCTCACACCTTTGGCTAATGGGATCAACACATGCGGCTTGGCCAAAGCCAGCAATTCGATAATCGAATTAGCGCCGGCGCGCGATACCACCACATCCGCCAGGGCCATAGCATCGGCTAAGCCTTCATTGAGATAATCGGCTTGATAATAACCGGCTTGAACAAACGCAGCATCGGTTTTGCCTTTGCCACAGGCATGGATAATATTAAAGGTCAATAATAACGTCGGCAAAGCTGCCCACACCGCTTGATTGATTTTGACGGAACCTAAACCACCCCCATAAACCAATAACACCGGTTTATTATTCAAAAACCCACAAGACTGTTTCGCGCTCATGGCATTGCCAGTGAATAAGCTAGCCCGAATCGGACTCCCCGTATAACATAATTTCGTTTTATCGTTAAAATAACGTTCGCTTTGCGGGAAACTCAACGCAATTTTTTTAACAAAAGGGTACATTAAACGATTTGCCAAACCTGGTGATAAATCCGATTCATGGGTTAACACAGGAATACGCTTTAACCACGCACCGATCACTAATGGCAATGCCACAAATCCGCCTTTGGAAAAAATAACCTGCGGTTTATGACGTTGACATAGCCAAACACTTTGCCAAATGCCACGCAAGACTTGGCAAGGCATTAAGAGATTACGCCAATCCCATTGACGGCGTAATTTACCGGTGCTGATTAAATAATAATCTATCGCTAATGGTTGAATTAACGATGCCTCAATCCCCGTACTCGACCCCACATAAGCCATACGATAGTTTTGGGTTTTAAATTCTTCAATCAAAGCGATATTGGGTGTGACGTGACCGGATGAGCCACCACCGGTAAAAAAAATCAGTGGAGCTATCATCCGATAATTTTCCGTAGCATAAAGAATGTTCTAAAAATAGTCAAAGCTTCACTATACCATGGAAAATTACATTAAAACACAACGGCTAGTGGGTGCTTGAGGCTCCAAACGTTGATAAACATTTTGATCGACTAAACCTTGCGAAGGCGCCACTCCGATAACCGGCAATGCAGGCGGTTCAACGAATAACGCTGCCGATAGTGCCCCTGATCTTTCTTCGCAACGTTTCTGCCACGCGCGTTCGATCAATGGCAAACTAAAATCATAATGACTCTTTGACAAACACACCTTAATGGTTTCCCAATGGCTTAACTTGCGATTAACGCGGCATTTTTCAACATAGCATTTGGCAAGCCACGCTTGAATAACCTCTTTCATACTGTCATCAAAGACGCTTAATTCATTTCTAAAATTCTCGGGTGCTAAAATCAAACATAAAGCAAAAAGTTGTTGATCACTGATTTCTTCACCTGTATAAGCACTCACGGTTCCCGCCAAGGTTTTAATAAAGCCGTAAAAACCAATGCTGCGTGCCGCGCGCGCGCCAATATTAACCATCATTAACAAACCATCGAATAGGCGATTGTGTGCTGCAAAACTGTTCGCCAACTGTTGAAACACGTGATTGACTTCTTTCAATTGTTCACATAATGCGGTTGCTTCCGTTGCTTCTACCACCATCGGATGTTCAAGTTGACCCAAGCCATACAAATCAAACAAACGCTGAGTAATAGTTTCTTTAGGGATATCAAGCGTTTTTAGTGCCTTTTTGGCAATGAACGCTTGATATTCCACATAGCCTTTATTAAAAAATGACACACCACCGACGATCCACGGCACAATCTGCCGAGTAAGATCATCGCTTAATAAACTTCGCGTTAACAAAGTCCAACCTGCCGACGTCAGTATATTGGGCAATGCACACAGCATAAACAAGCTGACGCGCTGCATAAACGGTGTGCTTAGATGCCATGCTTTGGCAGCGTCTTGGTATTCTTTTTTTGTCACCACGTCATAAGCAAGTGCCGAAAATTGCTCATAGGTAGGCAACATTCTTGAAAAAAGCACATTGAGCGCTGTCGCACTCAATGCTAACAACGCTAAACTATCGCCGATGACCACTTGCTGATCTAAACTGGCCCCGAGTGGATCAACCAAATAAGGTGCTAATGCTTGGGCGATGAAAGCAAAACTTAAAGCACGATAACCGATCACCGTTGACCAACTTCGTAACACTTCCAAATAACGCGAAAAATTAAGGGGGTTTTGGTAAATACGTTTTAGAGGCAAGCTGGGATAAGCACAAAAATCTTTGAAGGCAGCCAAGTGATGGGCGATTTTCGCATGATTAAACAACCGATAATACGTCGCACCCGGTAAAATATTGACAGCAATCAAAGCATAATTGCTTAAAGCCGCTAACCACCTTGGCGAATCTTTGGGTAATAGCGCTAATAATGGCAAGGCATCAGCCGCTGCACCAAAACTGTAACTTCCCAATAATGACACCGTTTTAAGCATAAATTCAATGTTAGCCCATCGCCCCAATAATTGTTCTCTAACGGGAAATAAAACCGAATCCGCATCGGCTGGCACTGACACGGACAGCACATTAACCAGCCAATCGCTTAAAGATAGACAGGCTGCGGTAATCGCCGCACTGTTTGCTTCAACCCCTGCATTCATCAAGCCTTTTTGCGTGGCAGTGTATTGAAAAAATAAAAATAACAATTCTTGAATCAGTGCGCCATTGGTCAATGCGTGTAAATAACGGCGACGGCGCAGATTTTTAACCGATAAACCCATCATCACACTGGGTGCATTTAACCACTGCCTGTCTTGATCATTGGCCACTACGACTAACAAACTTTTTGCTTCTTCACTCTCCATCACAGTTGCTAAACTCTCTTCTTCCACCGGCGGAAAATTCGATTCAGTCACGGCAGGTTCATGCTGATTTTTTAATGCCATACTTATTCCCATCCTTTTTTCAGTATTATCGTAAAAATTAATTGATTGAACGTTCACATTATAATTAAAAAAAATGGATTATCAAGTTAAAATGAGATTTGAGCTATAATTCGACACTTAATGATTAACGATACCCCTTGATGACTGCCTCTATCTTGAACTTAGCCGCTTTGCAAGCACAAACGCTAGCATTGCAGCCTTATCCTTATCTGGTATTCGAAAACTTTATTGATCCGAATTTAGAGCCGGCCATTCATGCCGCTTTTCCGAAAATTAACAAAGACGGCAGCTTCCCTTTGAGTGCGTTTCAATTAACAGGCATTATGCGAGAATTAATTGACGCGCTTAACAGTGATGCACTACGGCAAGCGATCGCAACTAAATTCGCGCTCAATCTTGACCTGCGGCCGACAACGATTACCTTAAGGGGTTATTGCACGTTGGGGCGTGATGGTAAAATTCATACCGATAGCAAAGATAAATTAATCACGGTATTGCTGTATTTAGGTGCCGATGCTGCCGCCAGTAAAGGGTGTTTACGCATACTTTATAATAAACAGGATTTAAATCACTATGCTGCTGAAATCAGCCCAGCTTTTGGCAATGTTGCGATGTTTCAAGTAACGGAAAATGGCTGGCATGGTTTCACCCCGGTGCAAGGTCAGCGGCGTGCTATTCAATTAAATTACGTCGTATCCACGCGAGTGGCGACTAAAAATATTTGGCGCCACAAAATCGCCGCTTTTATTAAACGGTTAAAGGGTTAAAGCCATGCGGGTGTTATTGATTAAACTGACGTCCATGGGCGATTTGATTCATGCCTTGCCAGCGCTTAGCGATGCCCAAGCGGCTATTCCCAGCATTCAATTTGATTGGGTGATAGATGAAAATTTCGCCGAAATAGCCAGTTGGCACCCAGCCGTCAATATTATTATCAAGAGTGCTCATAGACGTTGGCGCCGCCATTATAAAAAACACTGGCCTGAAATACGCGGTTTTGTAAAACAATTGCGCAAAACCCATTACGATTTAATCATCGATGGTCAAAGCAATTTAAAATCTGCTTTAGTGACATTATTCAGTAAAGGGCTCAAATGTGGCTTTGATAAAAATTCCGTTCGTGAATATCCTGCTCATTGGGTTTATAAAAAACAGCTTGCGCATAGCAAACAAGATCATGCCATTACTCGGATCCGCAGTTTATTTTCTCAAGCCTTAGCCTATCCGTTACCAACCACTCCGCCTGATTTTGGGCTCGATCGCGCCTTATTTAAAGCACCTAAGCTGCCACTACCTAAGCGCTATCTGATGTTTATTCATAATGCCAGTTGGAACACTAAATTATGGCCAGAAGACTATTGGCAACAATTAATGGTTTTTTGTTTAGCTACTAATTTGACTATTTTATTACCCGCTGGCAATAGTGAAGAATTAGCGCGCTCTAACCGTTTAGCCCACAACCACCCCCAGATCATTGCTTTACCACGTTTGCCTTTGTCAGAAATCGCCTTTCTCTTAAGCCATGCCATTGCTACCGTCTCAGTGGATACCGGTTTAAGTCATTTGAGTGCAGCATTAAATATCCCTACCATTACACTTTATGGCGCTACCGATGCCGAATTGATTGGCGCCACAGGCTTACATCAAGTGCATTTGCAATCACGCTTTGCCTGCGCGCCCTGTTATTTACATAAGTGCAATTACACCCAGATTAGTCCAGTGCAACCGGCTTGTTTTACTGAATTAACACCCCAATTAGTCTGGCAAACGTTACAAACGCTCCTACCTTTATGACGAAAAATGCGTTACGCAGTCACTTCAAACAACAACGCCGAAATTTAACGCATAACGCTAAAATTACCGCTGAACGCGCTATTGGCCAACACTGGCAGCAACGTCAACCTTCATTAACTAAAATCGGCAGTTATTTAGCCACAGGTGTCGAATGCGCGACGGCTGCTTTGCATAAAGATTGCTGGCAGCAGCAGCAACAGCACATTTTTATTCCCTTAATCACGCAGCCAGGTTATTTTCGCGAATTGCACGCTGACAGTCGCTTAATGAAAACAGCGTTGGGCATTCAAGAACCCTTGGATGGACCTTTAGTGACTGTCGATCATTTGGATCTCTTACTAATCCCTCTATTAGCAATTGATCAACAAGGTTATCGCTTGGGTTATGGCGGCGGTTTTTATGATCAATTATTGGCTCAGTGCACTAAAAAGCCGCTGCTCATTGGCGTGGGTTTTCAAGAACAATGGCTTGATACCTTGCCGCACGATCCTTGGGATATCCCCTTAGATGGCTTTTTATCAGAAAAAGGTTGGTATTTTTTTAACCCATAGTTTATTTCTCGCGCATCCTCAACGCACCATCTAAACGAATCACTTCACCATTCAAATAATCATTATCGATGATATGCGCCGCTAGACGCGCGAATTCATTAGGCTCACCTAAGCGTTTCGGAAAATTGACGCTTTGCGCTAAACTGAACTGCACTTCTGCTGGAAAAGCTTGCAGCAATGGCGTTTTCATCAAACCCGGTGCGATGGTCATGACGCGGATACCAACATTGGCTAATTCCCGCGCCGCTGGCAGCGTCAAGCCAACAATCGCGGCTTTGGATGCACTGTAAGCTGCTTGACCGATTTGGCCTTCGTAAGCGGCGATCGAAGCGGTATTGATAATCACACCGCGATTGCCATCACTATCCAGTGGCTCTGCTGTAGCAATGGCCATCGCAGCTAACCGCAAGACATTAAATGTGCCGATGACATTGACCTGTAAGACATGTTGAAAATCGCTTAATGGCATCACACCCGCTTTACCAAGAATACGTTTAGCAGGCGCAATGCCAGCGCAATTAATCAAAACCCGCAATCCGCCCCATTCAGATTGAATCGTTTCAATCGCTTGTGCCACTTGCTCTTCATCGGTCACATCGGCCACCAAGCCTAAGCCATGGATTTCGTTTGCTACTGAATTCACAGCATCGCTATTGCAATCTATCAATGCCACCAAAGCCCCTAAACTGGCTAAATGCCGCGCCGTAGCAGCCCCTATTCCTGAACCACCACCGGTGATTAACACCACCGTTTGTTTGATATGCATGCCTTATCCTTGTTGAAGTAAATATTCCGCCGCCGCTACGGCGGTTAAAAAACTGTTGATAACCGCCTGTCCCGTCCCGGCGATATCCAGTGCCACCCCATGGTCGACCGACGTGCGAATATAGGGCAAGCCTAAGGTATAATTAACGATTTTGCCAAATTCCAATGCTTTTAAAGGTGCTAAGCCTTGATCGTGATACATGGCAAGCACGACATCACAATTGGCCAAAATTTGAGGTGTGAAGGCCGTATCAGCGGCAAGCGGCCCTAACAAAGCATAACCCTCGGTCCTTAACCGTTGCAGTGTTGGAATGATAATCGCCTGCTCTTCACAGCCTAAATAACCATCTTCACCCGCATGCGGATTTAAACCCAAAACCAGCACCCGCGGATTTTTAGCGTAAAATTTTTGCCAATAATGGCGAATAATGGCTAAGGTTGATGTCAATTCAACTGCTGTAATCAAACTCGGCACGCGACTAAGAGGTACGTGAATCGTTTGCAAAGCTACGTTTAAGCGAGCACTGCCTAACATCATCACTACTTTTGCAACGGAACACTGTTTCGCTAAATATTCCGTATGGCCGGTAAAGGGAATATTCGCGCTGTTGATAATGCCTTTGTGAATAGGCAAGGTGACAAGAGCACGGCCAGAGCACGCTTGACAATAATTTGCTGCAGCCGTCAAAGCCGCAAGTACTGACACACTGTTCGTGGCATCTAAACACCCCGCTTTCACCCCATTGACACAAGGGTAATCGACAATCGTTAATTCTCCAGGCTCTTTGCTAAGGCATAAATCTGTTGAATAGGGCTCTAACCGCAATGGTAGGTTTAAGATTTTTGCACGCTCTTGCAATACCGTCGCTGCACCAAAAATCAACCATGAAGCCGTTCGCTTAGTTTGAGCGGCTTGAATTAAAATATCGGGGCCAATACCGCTTGGTTCCCCTAAACTAATCGCCAGTGTAGCCGTTGACATAACACCTTCACACTTAATTGAAAAACATCCAATATAACCGGCTTCAGGATCTTTCACAATCATTCGCCACATCCGCCTTGTTTTTAACTGATCATTCAATTACTATACCATTGATAAATTGACTGATCGTTTAATACAGGAATAAGTGATGGCAAAAAAAATCAACATGTCTGAAGCAGCTAAACAAGCAACATCATTGAATACAACTAAAAAATTTTTCGCCATCCAACAATCGATTGAATATACCAAAGCGGCCCGTGTGCATAATGCTTATTGGTTATTTATCATTCGTGATTTAATCGAAGGCGCCGGTTACAATTATTCTCGCATTGCCAAACGTGTTGATGCCTGCCCCTCAACCATTCAAAAATTAATCACCCATCCAGGCCGGAAGCCACGGCAAATGTTATTTGAAAAATTATTAGTGCTCTATCATCATATTTTTAATGGCCCTCATATCACGCAACGGGTTCACGATTATTTACAAAAACGGCCTTTTGATGTTTTAGACCATTTGCCAAGAGAATGGGTGAGGAGATTGGTTGAAAGTATAAATGTTTAATATTTTCAATAATTTAATGAATATTATCGTAATAAAAATTATTTAAATGGTTAAATAAAGCAAATTTATATTGTTTTCAGTTGAACATTCATTTAATATTCTCTCTACAAAGTTGATTGATCGTTTGATTTTTAATATCAACTCGAAAACGCAGTAATTTATTTTAAACTTGCCCATGGAGAATCGTATGATCATGAAAATCAGCATGTCGGACGTCAAAATTCAAGCCCTGTTAGTTAACCAACCTAAAAAAAGTTTTGCGATGCACCAATCCATTCATTTTGCCCAAACCAATAATGCCGATAATGCCTATTGGTTGTTAATGATTCGTGATTTAATCGAAGGCGCAGGTTACAATTATTCACGTATCGCCAAATGCATTGATGTCTGCCCCTCAACCATTCAAAAATTAATTACCCATCCCAGTCGCAGGCCGCGGCAAACGTTATTTGAAAAATTACTCGTACTTTATCACAAAGTATTTCATGGCCCTTATCTTACCAAACGGGTTCAAGATTATTTGCAAAAAAGACCCGTGGATGTCTTGAGTCAATTACCCCAAAGCTGGGTAAAAAAATTAGTCGCGGCGCATGCTGCTACAAATATCGTGCATTAATAAGGTATTCGGCCTAAATTTTGTCCATAATTGAAAACTTAACGCGGCTTGTTCAATTAACATGCCAAAACCATCATAGCTGTGTTTAATGCCTCTAGCTGTTGCCCACGCCATAAACGGTGTGGGTTTATGAGCGTAACTTAAATCATACGCTCGTGCATCAGCACGGCATTGTACGCTGCTTAAACCATTGAAATCTTGACACGCAATGCTGCTACCGTTGATGATCACATCAATAGCCGTCAACGCTGTGCCATAGGCTATTGCTTGAATAGGACCTAAGGGTAAAAACCGCTGCACTAACTCTAAAGCTTTTTGGTCGGTGCGATTCATCAAAAATAATTGCTGCGGCGCTTGAGCGAGCAAAGCGGGAATAATGCCGCATACGGCACCGCCGGCACCATGAATAACGATCTTTTTAGCCCTGACATTGAAATTTTTATTAACGATTAAATCAGCCATAAACCCAGCGCCATCGGTATTATCACCATAACAACTGCCATCGGCATTAAGTTTAAGGGTATTGACCGATTGAGCCAGAAGAGCGCGAGGTGAATGCGTGGTAGCCCACAAAAATGCTTCGTGTTTAAACGGTGCGGTAATATTAAAGCCTACACCACCGGCTTCAATAAACGCCTGGGCAGCTTTGATAAAGCCACCCATGGGGACCCATATTTTTTGATAATCGAGGCAAATCCCTGCTTGAAGGGCAAAGGCTTTATGAATTTCAGGTGAACGGCTGTGGGCAATGGGATTGCCCAAAACGGCGAGTTTAAGCATTATTCCATATGCGTGATAATCGCGTCCCCAAAACCCGAACACGTCACTAAGGTGGCACCTGGCATCGAACGTTCAAAATCATACGTCACGGTTTTAGCATTAATCGCGCCGTTAACGCCTTGGATAATTAAATCAGCCGCTTCGCTCCAACCCAGATGGCGCAACAGCATTTCTGCTGATAAAATTTCTGAACCCGGATTGACTTTATTTAAACCTGCATATTTGGGTGCTGTACCGTGCGTTGCTTCAAACATCGCGATACTATCACTTAGATTAGCCCCTGGCGCAATCCCAATGCCACCGACTTCAGCGGCGAGTGCATCGGAAATATAATCGCCATTTAAATTTAAGGTCGCAATGACGCTATATTCGTCTGGTCGCAATAAAATTTGTTGTAAAAAAGCATCGGCAATCACATCTTTGAGGATAATCATGTTACCGGTTTTAGGATTAGCAAATTGCATCCACGGGCCCTTATCGATCAATGTCGCACCGAATTCTGCTTGTGCCAAGGCATAAGCCCAATCTTTGAAAGCACCTTCGGTAAATTTCATGATATTGCCTTTATGCACTAAAGTCACTGAAGGTTTATCATTATCGATCGCGTATTGAAAAGCATTGCGCACCAAACGCTCAGTGCCTTGTTTAGAGACGGGCTTAATACCGATGCCACAATGATCAGGAAAACGGATTTTAGTGACGCCCATTTCAGTGCGCAAAAATTCAATGACTTTTTTAGCTTCTACACTATCGGCGGCCCACTCGATACCAGCATAAATATCTTCAGAATTTTCGCGGAAAATAACCATATCGACTTTTTCGGGTGCTTTCACAGGACTTGGTACACCGGAAAAATACCGCACTGGCCGCAGACAGATATATAAATCCAATTGTTGGCGTAAAGCGACATTTAAAGAGCGAATCCCGCCACCGACTGGCGTCGTTAATGGGCCTTTGATCGACACCACATAATCACGAATAGCGCTTAACGTTTCTTCGGGCAACCACACATCGGTACCATAAACCTGCGTTGCTTTTTCACCCGCATACACTTCCATCCACGCAATCGACCGTTCACCGTCATACGCTTTTTTGACAGCCGCATCGACCACTTTCATCATCACTGGAGTAATATCGGCACCAATACCATCGCCTTCAATAAAAGGAATAATCGGTTGCTGAGGAACATTCAGTGAATTATCAGCATTCACGGTGATTTTAGTACCGACAGTTGGCACAATGATGTGTTGAAACGTCATGAAATACTCCGAAAAAAATAAGTAGGTGTTATTAGTGCAATTATAACATTATCGCAACGTTTATCTCTTTTTTATAGATAGGGGCATAACGCGCGCACCGTCAGTAGAGGAGTAATCCGTACCAAGTGAAATGTTAGCACTTTTCATTGAACTGGATGCCGGAGAGCTCGAAAAACTGAGCCATAGCGAATGCGAAGGAATCGTAATTTCTTCTTCCACCGACCGACCCAGGGAATTCGCTCGTTCAGCGTCATTTAAAGGGTGAACCCTGTGATGCTTTTCCCGAATCGACCAAAATAGTGATGCAATAGGTTTTATCAATACCCTGTAGAAACAACTATTAACAGCATGCTGGCGATTACTTTCTGTCGTGTACATAACCGTCGAGTTATCATGTCGCTCTAATTCCAAATCAGCCTCCCTTTCTGACAACACAGGCGATGTTACACCAAGGGAGCTTCGCGCTTCAGCCATTGTTTGTGCTTCGGGCGCAAGCACTTGCGTACTTTCGATTTCTATTTCTGACACGGCTTGATCGACTAACAACGCCTCATAAAGCTCAAGCACACTTTCTTTGATTAATTGCGCCCATAACACTTGATCCAGTGCATGATGGAAATGGAATTGCTTTTGGGACGCCAGCTGAATGGCTTCGCTTGATGTGATCAATAGCCGGATTACTTGTTGATTGCCTTGGTTAATAGCTGTGAATAAGGGTGAAAAATACTTGGGTTCACTTAAGAAACGTGGGAAGATTGCTTGCCCGATAAAACCCAAATTACACTCAGCTACGACGATTATGTTTTTAATGCAACGCCCCAGCAATTGTACCCTTGCTGTGGCAATACAATTTTCCAATACACTTTTATAAGCTTCTGGATCATCCGTTTGAAAAGTAGGCGCGTTGAGATTTTCGAAAATCACGATACCACTATCCCTACTAAGGTGCTTTATCGTGTTGCACACCAACTTAAAAGCAATGGCACGGTGTACACACCCCAACACCAGCAATGCATTTTTTTTATCGTAAACATAGCCTGAATAAATCATTGCTATCCTTTCTTCCTTCGTAAGAGATACAACGGTTTAGTTTGACTTAACCGCGACTATTCAACACACGCCAGAGGGGAAACTTAGCGATAACTTTCCTAAACGGTGGAATTAAGGTAACTATCTTTACAAATCCAAATGCAATCGTAGCACGGCGGCAATTTTTGGCAGTAATGGATTAATAAAGCCCATAAGTCGCGTATTTTTAATTTGAAGTTTGGAAATCGTTCTGGTTTGCTAGCATTGCGCTTTTGAATCTCTTAATAATCTTATTTCTTGTGCAGCTAAAAAGACTTCAAAAGAATAAATTTTAGTGACATTAAACGTAATGGGCACAACCGTTGGCGTTTTCGACCCTTTATTATTTGCATTATTGCTAGCAATAAGCACTGGCCGTAATTTTTTTATTTCACTACCCATTGTTGGGTCTAAATCAGCAAAATAGCTCTCACCACGTTTCATTAGGATTAAGTCCATCTAAGCAGGTTAAATCAAATGCTGGGTCAATTTCTTTATTGGCAGCGTGATGCTTTCCCTCAAGTTATGGTAGAAATACTACCATAAGTATAACTCATAGGGCATAGCCATAAAAAAACCCCGCACGAGGCGAGGTTTTTTAAACACACTAAGCAGCTTATTATTCAGCAGCTAATGCTACTTTTACTTGTTCAACGATCACGCCAAAAGCGGCTAAATCATGAAACGCTAAGTTCGCTAACATTTTGCGATCCATCGTGATACCGGCTTTATTTAAGCCTGCGATAAAGCGACTGTAATTCATGCCTAATTCACGTACCGCAGCATTGATACGGGCAATCCACAAAGCACGAAATTCACGTTTTTTAACGCGTCGATCGCGATACGCGTATTGACCGGCTTTGGTCACCGCTTGTTTGGCAACACGGTACACTTTACTACGAGCTTCCCGATAACCTTTTGCTTGATCTAATACTTTTTTATGACGGGCTCTGGCAGTAACCCCGCGTTTAACTCTAGCCATGGGTTAGCTCCTTAAGATGCATGGGTTAACATACGACGGATAGACATCACATCGCAGTGTTTGACAGCTTTAGTACCACGTAAAAACCGTTTCCGCTTGGAAGATTTTTTCGTCAAAATATGACGGGCAAACGATTGTTTATGCTTATAACCATTGGCAGTTTGGCGAAAACGCTTCGCGGCCCCACGGTTAGTTTTAATTTTCGGCATGATTCAACTCGCATTGATCACTATCATAATTGATAGTGAAATTAAATAAACAACCTCGCCAATAAAATTTGCCAAGGTCATAATAAACACTCAAAAAAATTTAGATTTTTTTGAGTGGGGCGACTAACATAGCCATCTGCCGACCTTCCATTTTTGGAAATTGTTCCACGGTCCCAAAAGGACCGAGATCAATTTGCAAACGCTGGAGCATTTTCAAGCCTAAGTCTTGATGGCTAATTTCACGGCCGCGAAACCGCACCGTGATTTTAGCTTTGTCGCCCTCTTCTAAAAAGCGTATCAGGTTGCGTAGCTTGACCTGATAATCGCCATCGTCCGTTCCCGGACGGAATTTGATTTCTTTGATTTGAACTTGTTTTTGTTTCTTCTTGGCAGCAGCTTTTTGCTTGCCCAATTCATACAAATACTTGCCGTAATCCATCACGCGGCAGACTGGGGGGGCTGCATTCGGTGAAATTTCCACTAAATCTAACGTGGCATCTTCAGCGATGCTTAAGGCTTCACCGATTTTTACAATACCAATTTGTTCACCATTGGCGCCAATCAAACGCACTTCTGCCACGCGAATCTGCTGATTTATACGGGTTTTTTTATCTTGTATGAGTGTACTAATATTATCTCTCCAACAATTGACTAAATGCTTGCACGGACATTACGCCTAAATCTTGTCCTTGCTGCGTTCTTACGGATACTTGGTTGTTTTCAGCTTCTCGATCACCCACCACTAACAAATAAGGTACTTTTGCAAGGGTATGGGTACGAATTTTAAAGCCAATCTTTTCATTTCTCAAGTCCGCTTTCACACGAACGCCCAAAGTGCGTAATATAGCAGTTAATTGCTCCGTATAGATACTTTGTTTTTCGGAAATATTCATTACCACCGCTTGCACAGGCGCTAACCACGCCGGCAACAAGCCTGCATGATGTTCTAATAAAATGCCGATAAAACGTTCCAGTGAACCGCAAATCGCTCGATGTAACATAACCGGCGTATGCTTAGCACTGTCTTCACCAATGTATTCAGCATCTAAACGCGTTGGCATTGAAAAATCTAATTGCACTGAACCGGTGGTCCAACGCCGACCAATGCTATCTTCTAACACAAATTCTATTTTAGGACCGTAAAATGCACCTTCACCAGGCAATAATTGCCAAACTAAACCAGAGTCATTCAAGACTTCTGTTAAAACGTGTTCAGCTTTATCCCATACTTCATCCTTTCCAACCCGTTTTTCTGGTCGAGTGGATAATTTCACGGAAATATTGCTTAAACCAAAATCACCATAGACTTCAAAGAGCATTTTGATAAAAGCTTGCACTTCAGAACCAATTTGCCCTTCAGTACAAAAAATATGGCCATCGTCTTGAACAAAATTCCGGGTCCGCATAATCCCGTGCAACGTACCGGAAGCTTCATTACGGTGACAAGAACCAAATTCTGCTAAACGAATCGGTAATTCTTTATAACTGCGCAAACCTTGATTAAAAATTTGCACATGGCAAGGGCAATTCATCGGTTTGACCGCATAATGACGCTCATCGACATTAACATAAAACATGTCATCGCCAAATTTATCCCAGTGGCCAGATTTTTCCCACAATACCCGATCGACGATTTGCGGGGTTTTTACTTCCAAATAACCATGCTCAATGAATTTTTTGCGCATGTATTGTTCGACCACTTGGTACAAAGCCCAACCATTGGGATGCCAAAATACCATACCAGGGGCTTCTTCTTGCAAATGAAATAAATCCATCGCTTTAGCCAATTTACGGTGATCACGCCTTTCAGCTTCTTCTAAACGGTGCAAATAAGCATCGAGGGCTTTTTTATCAAGCCACGCTGTGCCATAAATACGCTGCAACATGACATTATTGGAATCTCCACGCCAATAAGCACCGGCTAACTTCATCAATTTAAATGCGGTTAATGGCGCTGTCGTTGGCGCATGCGGACCACGGCACAAATCCGTGAATTCACCTTGCGTGTAAAGCGATAACGTTTCCGTTTCAGGAATACTGTCGATAAGGTCGGCTTTGTACTGTTCGCCTTGGGCTTTAAAAAAATCCCGCGCAGCATCGCGGCTTACTTCTGTACGGGTAATCGGTAAAGCAGCTTTAGCCAATTCACTCATCCGCGCTTCAATAGCACTTAAATCATCAGGCGTAAAAGATCGCTCGAAAGCAAAATCATAATAAAAACCATCTTCGATCACCGGACCAATCGTCACTTGGGCTGAGGGGAATAATTGTTTGACTGCGTGCGCTAATAAATGTGCCGTCGAATGGCGGATGATCTCGAGTGCTTCAGGGCTTTTATTGGTAATGATGGCAAGCGTCGCATCATGGGTAATAAGATAACGACTATCGACCCATTGACCATCGACGATACCCGCTAAAGTGGCTTTAGCTAAGCCCGCGCCGATGCTTAGCGCAACAGCGTTCACTGTCACAGCTTCAGGAAATTGGCGGGTTGCGCCATCGGGCAAGGTAATGGTGATCATAGCTAAGGCATTAACAGATAAAAAAACTGGTAGGCACGAGTGGGTTCGAACCACCGACCACCACAATGTCAATGTGGTGCTCTACCGCTGAGCTACGCGCCTATAAAGAGCCGGGCATTATATCATAACTTTTTTTAAACAAGAAGGTGTTATGACATGATATTCAGGGCCGCTGCATTAAAAAAATGAATAGCATGCAAAAAAACCCTGGCCGAAAGCCATAAAATTAGCCCAAAGCGATTGCCCTGAAGTCGACACACAAAACCATCACGCACTGTAGGCGCATAAAAAAATCTATCCCAACGATTTGAACACTCTGTTTCAGATGATGATTTTCTTAATGATTTCTATCGCGCTTACAGCGCTCGTTGATGCTCATGCTGCCCCGGGGTTGCGCTATCGCTCAACCCCGGGCTAAATTCTTAAAGGCCTTTGGCCTTACTAACGGTATGAATATCTTAATTTTATGCCTGATAACTTCTTAAAGCGGTAATAGTCCATTTTCAGCTTTGCCATTTTAATCAGGTCGCTATATAAATAACCCAATTAACCCTGTTTGAGCGCTGCACTCGGATAATTCGTGTGTAACACTAGCGTGGTATCTTGCGCTTGAGCCGTCAAACCCAACGCTCGATAAGCTTTGATCAGGATCACTAAAGCGTCTTGGCACGATGGAGTTTCGCTATACTGAGTGATGACGATTTTGGCACGGTTAATGGCTGCCACATAAGCGTGTTTTTCTAAATAAAACGCCGCGACTTGCGCTTGATAACGGCCTGATAAATTGCGCAAATACACTAAACGTTGTCGCGCATCCGGCGCATAAACACTGTTTGGGTAGAGTTTTAATAATACTTCAAAATCTTTGTACGATTGCAGCGTCGAACCTGGATCTCGAACCGCTTGATCGGTCGGCATATAACGCTGAAACCAGCCGCGATCTTGGTAAAAATTCGCCACTCCTTTCATGTAATAGGCGTAATCGACATTATCTGCGCGCGGATACAAACGAATATAACGTTCAGCTGAGGCCGCTGATGCTGGCATATCATCATTTTGGAAATACGCGTAAATAACATCCAATTGGGCTTGCTGAACATCTTTATTGAAAGGGTATAAGGTATCTAGCGCTTCATACGCTTCGATCGAGTCACGATAATCGCGTTTCGCTAATTTGATTTCAGCGGTTTGATAAATTTGACTGGCGCTAAACTTTAGGTATTTCTGGCTAGGAGTCGGCGTTGTCGAACAGCCACTTAACAATAATGCCGATAACAGGGGTAGCCAAATTTTCTTCATATACATGTTTACCTAATAGGGAAATAATTAAATGTACTATTGTGGCATGGCTGCTATTGCTGCCGAATCAGAACCAGACGCCACTTGTGTTGCTAAAACAGTTTGCAACGCCCTTAGCGAGGTACGCTGCCAGGTTTGGGTGCGACCCAATAGCGTCGAACCTTTATAAGCCAAGACATTCACTGTTTGACCATTATCGACTAAGGTTAACTCGCTATTGTATTGACTACCTACCTTTGGATCAAGAATTTGGCCATCGATCCAATGATTGGCAGCTGAAGCATCGGGCACTAAACCCCACATAAACACCATGCCTAAGACTGGCTGTTGTTGACGAATTCCAGTACATTTATCACACACATCCGCTGGCCCATGACCGGATTGATAATGGATTTGCATAATTCGACCGTATAATTTACCTTGCACTATAAATAATTTAACAATACTTTTAGGTAAATGGGTTTTAGCATCGATCGTTTGCCAATAACCTATCGGTGAACTATTCGTTTGCGCAACCGTTACGGCGCCAGCCGCTTGAGCAAAGCTTACATTCGCCAATAGACCCATTAAAATAACTGCTATCCTGACTGTTACAGCGCGCCATAATTTCATCCCAAACCTCAAAAAAATCGTCATAAAAATGTTAACATAAAACGCTAAACCCCGTACCGATCAATACAAGGATTCTCCTGTTAAAGAATGTCAGCGATATGCAAAGCTTGGTCCATTAAATCCCATAAAGCATGCTCAGGTATTAAACCCGCCTGATGTAAAATCATGGTTTTTTGATGAATGACCACCAAGGTTGGTACCGAACGCACACTGAAATCTTTGGCTAACGCAATTTCTTGATCGACATTCACTTTCATAAAAATGATTTGCGGGTATTTCAAGGCAGCAGCTTCATACAGACGCGAAAAATCCCGACATGGCTCACACCACGGTGCCCAAAATTCAATCGCTAACAAAGGCTTAGCAAAATACTCATCAAAATTCGCTTGCGTCAACGCTATCGTCGCCATTATAAAACTCCTAACACATCAATCAACGCAGCCCTTACTTGATCCACCGTTTGACTGCCATCAATTGAAAAAAACTGTGGACTTTTTTCTGTCTGAAGCGCTGCCAAATCCAGATAATAAGCAATAAGCGGGGTTGTTTGTTGATGATAGACGCTTAAGCGATGGCGCACCGTGTCAGCTTGATCATCAACCCGCTGAATCAATGGCTCACCCGTTTCATCATCAATGCCAGAAATTTTTGCTGGGTGAAAATCTTGATGGTAAACGCGACCGGATGCTGGGTGTACACGCCGACCGCTCAAACGCTGGATAATCACTTCATCCGCCACTTGAATTTCTATCACCGCATCTAAGTCAATGCCGGCATCTTTTAACGCTTGCGCTTGTGGCAATGTGCGTGGAAACCCATCTAATAAAAAACCCTTTTGGCAATCGGCATCAAGAATCCGTTGTTTTACCAAATCAATCATCAATTCATCGGGTACTAAGGCACCACTAGCCATGATCGCTTGCACGTGCTGACCTAATGGCGAATTCGCTTGCACCGCAGCGCGTAACATATCTCCGGTCGAAATTTGTGGAATGCCATAGTGCTCGCATAAAAATTTCGCTTGTGTTCCTTTGCCAGCGCCTGGACTGCCTAATAAAATAATCCGCATACTATTTCCCTTATTTCTTTAAGCCACTGGCTTAAAAACCCCATTAAAAACATTTAACCCACCTGGCCATTCTAACCGATTAGCGACCATTCGGCACACTTCGACGACTCATGAAAGGGGCGTTTAATTTAGATGTTTTAAGAAAGAGCCTACAGACTCTTTACCCTTTTTTTAATGTTTAGGCAAATATTTTATTGACTTCAGATAAAGCTTCCATGGCGCAATCGATTTCAGCAAACGTATTGTAAAAAGACACTGAGATTCTGGCACTAGCCGGTACGTTGAAAAACGCCATCAAGGGCATGGCACAATGATGGCCGGCGCGGATCGCAATCCCGTGTTGATCTAAAATAGTACCGATATCGTGCGGATGCGCGCTTTGCATCACGAACGCTAAAATACTGGCTTTTTCATGTGCCGTACCCAGCAAACGCACCCCGGGTATTTCAAGGATGCTAGCTGTCGCATAACGGAGCAATTGCTGTTCATAAGCATTAATTGCCGTTAAACCAATGCATTGAAGATAATCAATCGCGACACCAAGCCCAATAGCACCGGCAATATTCGGCGTTCCTGCTTCAAATTTATGCGGCAAGACATTGAAGGTGGTTTTTTCAAAACTGACGGTGCGAATCATATCGCCACCGCCTTGATAAGGCGGCATCGCTGCCAATAACGCTTTTTTGCCATAGAGCACACCAATGCCCGTCGGTCCCAGTAATTTGTGACCTGAAAATGCATAAAAATCACAATCTAAGGCTTGGACATCGACGGGCGTATGCGCAATCGCTTGGGCGCCATCGATCAATACCGGCACCCCGGCAGCATGGCATTCAGCAATAATGGCTTTAATGGGATTCACAGTACCAATGGCGTTGGCAATATGGGTGATCGCACAAATTTTAGTGCGTGGCGTTAAATACGCAGCCAACTGTTCCACCAACAAATTACCTTGTTGATCGATCGGCAATACTTTTAATACCGCTCCCGTTTGTTCACAGACAAATTGCCACGGTACGATATTGGCATGATGTTCCATCGCGGTAATTAAAATTTCATCACCCTTTGTCACTTGGCTACGGACAAAACTCTGGGCAACAAGATTAATCGCTTCTGTGGTACCGCGGACAAAAATAATTTCTTCTACACTGGCAGCATGAATAAAGTTTTTGACTTTTTCTCGCGCGTGTTCATACAGCCTCGTCGCTTCCATACTCAAATAATGCACACCGCGATGAATATTAGCGTTTTCGTCTTGATAATAATGCGTGAGCGCATCGATCACGCACTGCGGTTTTTGAGTGGTCGCTGCATTGTCTAAATAAACCAACGGCTGACCATGAATTTCTCGATGTAAAATCGGAAAATCGGCACGAATTTTAGCAATATCTAGCATGGGGCATTCCTATTTCAAGCATCAACGCTAAATAATGAACTTATGCGCGCTTTTAAATCTGGCCATTTCAGTAAATCCAGCAATTCTTGCATAAAAGCGTTGATCAACACCGCTCGCGCATCGTCAATACCGCGCGATTTTAAATAAAACAATGCCGCATCGGATAATTGACCAATCGTCGCACCATGAGCACATTTCACATCATTGGCATAAATTTCTAATTCTGGCTTGCTGTAAATTTCAGCCTTAGGACTCAATAATAAATGCTGAAGTTGTTGCTGAGCAGCGGTTTTTTGCGCCTGTTGATCGACAATGACTTTTGCATTTAAAATCAAACGCGCTTGATTGGTACTCAAGCCTTTGAAGCATTGTTTACTCTCACACTGGGGCACACAGTGGCGCACTAACACGTGTTGATCCACTTGTTGTTGGCCAGAGGCCAATGTCAATGCTTTTACGGTGCAAGAGGCATGTTCACCTAAAAAAGCTTGCTGTAAATCGGTTCGCACTAACGCGCCACCATTTAAAAAGCCGTACGCGTGATAAACACTGCGCGCTTGCTGATTGAGTAAGCAATGATCGATATGAATCGCTTTGGCATTATCAGTCAACAGTTGGTAATAAGTGCCATTCGCTCGCTCAGCTAATTCTATATGCCACACGCTATTGGTGAAAAAAACCTGTTCCGTTAAACTGATATGCTCCGCGATAATAATCGCTGCCGCATCGACATTTAAACGCAATACATGGCGCTGTTGACTAGTGCAATGCGCACCTAAATCATCGGTTAAAAACAAACATTGAATGGGTTTATCCAGTTTATCTTTCACGTCAATAACCAAACCTTCTTGGAATAAAGCCGTATTGAGTGCCACTAAACTGCTACTAAGGTCGCTTTGATGGATCAGTGCTTGAATCGCAGGATCGGTTAATTGCGATCGTAAATTATTTAGTGTTACACCATGAGGTAACTGACTGTATTTTGGCATTAAAAAGCCATTTAAACACACGATATGATAACAATCCGCCAATAGCAATGGCGCTAACACTGCCTCATCAAGGTAACTGGGCGGCATTACCTCAAACGCTTGTTCGCGCAAACCCGTTAAGCGTAAATAGCGCCAATTTTCTGTTTTATGGGTAGGAAAGCCTGTCGCTGCAAATGCTTCCATAGCGTCGCTACGCAAAGGGCTTAAAACATCTGCCGGTATTTTCTGCGCCAACCATTGTTGGTAATGCGTGACTAGGTTAAGCATTATCCAACCACCCATAACCTTGAGCTTCTAACTTTAACGCCAATTCTTTACCGCCAGAAGCAACGATTTTGCCATTGGCTAACACATGAACAAAATCCGGCACAATATAATCCAATAAGCGTTGATAATGGGTAATCACCATAAACGAACGCTCCGGACTGCGTAGCGAATTAACGCCATCGGCAACGACTTTTAATGCATCGATATCTAAACCCGAATCGGTTTCATCCAAAATAATCATGCTGGGTTCTAAAATCAACATTTGTAACAATTCATTGCGCTTTTTTTCACCACCCGAAAAACCTTCATTGACCGAGCGATACAAAAAATCTTGATCTAAATCGACCGCTTTGATTTTTTCTTTAACCGAATTTAAAAAATCCATGGCATCGACTTCAGGCAACCCTTGCGCTTTACGCTTGGCATTTAATGCCGCTTTCAAAAGGTAAATATTACTGACGCCGGGAATTTCAATTGGGTATTGAAAGGCTAAAAACAATCCTGCTTGAGCGCGCACTTCTGGCGCCAGGCTCAATAAATCTTGATGTTGATACGTCACAGTCCCACTGATATCATAACCGTCACGACCCGCCAAGACATTACCCAGTGTGCTTTTACCGGAGCCATTCGGTCCCATGATGGCATGCACTTCACCAGGATGAATCGTTAAATTCAAACCTTGCAAAATCGCTTTATTATCGACAGCTGCGTGTAAATCTTTAATGGTTAACATAATGTTTTTTCATTGTTAAATTAATTTGTAGGTATTTATCAAGCAAACCAACTAGCTTTCCCTGGCTGTGCAGCGGCAAAAATTTGTGATTTTTGAATTCCTATCTCACCCTACCGAACCTTCTAAACTGACACCCAATAATTTTTGCGCTTCCACAGCAAATTCCATCGGCAATTCTCGAAACACCTCGCGACAAAAACCATTGACGATTAAATTGACCGCATCTTCGGCGCTTAAGCCTCGTTGTTGACAAAAAAATAATTGATCCGCACCGATTTTCGAGGTGGTTGCTTCATGCTCGACTTGGGCTGTTGAATTTTTCACTTCGATATAAGGAAAGGTATGGGCTCCACAGCGATCCCCCATCAAGAGGGAATCACATTGGGTATAATTACGGGCATGGGTAGCACCCGGATTAATCCGTACCAAACCCCGATAAGCATTTTGACCAAAGCCGGCTGAGATTCCTTTAGAAATAATGGTACTGGACGTATTTTTACCGATGTGAATCATTTTCGTGCCGGTATCGGCTTGTTGATAATTATTGGTCACGGCAACGGAATAAAATTCACCGACCGAATCATCGCCTTGCAAGACCACACTCGGGTATTTCCACGTAATCGCCGAACCTGTTTCCACTTGCGTCCAGGAAATTTTGGCTTTCACGCCCCGACAAGCGCCGCGTTTAGTCACAAAATTATAAATACCGCCCTTGCCATCTTTATCGCCCGGATACCAATTTTGTACCGTTGAATATTTCACCGTTGCCCGATCAAGAGCGATGATTTCTACCACTGCTGCATGCAATTGATTTTCATCGCGCATCGGTGCCGTGCAACCTTCTAAATAACTAACATAAGCATCATCATCAGCAATGATCAAGGTGCGTTCAAATTGCCCGGTCGAGGCCGCATTGATGCGAAAATACGTCGATAATTCCATCGGGCAGCGCACGCCCTTGGGGATATAGACAAAAGACCCGTCGCTGAATACCGCAGCATTTAACGCAGCAAAGAAATTATCGGTATAAGGAACGATGGAACCTAAGTATTGTTGCACCAATTCAGGATACTTTTGCACTGCTTCTGAAAAAGAGCAAAAAATCACTCCCATACTCAATAATTTATCTTTAAAGGTGGTAGCGACTGAAATACTGTCAAACACCGCATCGACCGCGACATTGGACAATTTCTTTTGTTCATTTAGTGAAATACCCAATTTTTCATAAACCCGCAATAATTCAGGATCGACTTCATCGAGGCTATTTAAAGTGGGCTTTACTTTAGGCGCCGAATAATACACGATGTGTTGATAATCGATGGGGGGATAAGCCACATGCGCCCACACCGGTTCAGTCATCGTCAACCAATGACGATACGCTTTTAACCGCCACGCCAACATAAATGCCGGTTCATTTTTTTTGAACGAAATGGCGCGCACCGTGTCTTCACTTAAGCCAGGTGGCAAGGCATCTGCTTCAATGGCACTGACAAAGCCGTGTTGATAATTTTGATTCAATAACGCGGTTAATTCGGAATTAGCAGTATTCATAATGACGACGACGATTTAAGGTTTAAATGAATGACAGAGGAGGTTGGCACCGCTAACATATCGATTAAATAGACTTTATTCAGCGCACTTTCCACTGCTTGATTGATCAATAGCCAACCACTGCGGCTACCACAATCGCGTTCCAATTCACAGTGTTTTTCGCGCTGATTGCATTCTGTTACAGCAATGGGCCCATCGATCGCGCTGATGATGGCCGCAATGGAAATCCTTTCCGGTGCACGGGCTAATTGATAACCACCCTGAACACCACGCATAGAAGTCAACAAACCCACTTTTAATAATTTTTTTAATAATTTACTGACTGTCGGCATTTTTAATTGCGTTTTTAAAGCGATTTCACTGGCACTCCACGATTGCCCCGCATGCTCAGCACAATACACCATAAGCACCGTGGCATAATCGGCCATTTTACTGATTTTTAACATAAAGTTTTTTACGCCTGATCATATAGGACTATTCTAGTGCTTTTTATCAAAAAAAGCCAGACTAATAACACATCTAAATCTAACCCAGGGCGGCGCCCTGGGCTAATAGCTTTATGGCCTTCGGCCAAAGTTTCCTGGCAGGCTAGTTATTTTTTAAAGAAGTGGCCCTGCGCCTCTAATAAGTAGGGCCATAAAAATATTGACAATCCACCGGAACTTAAGCAATGATGCGCGAAGAAGAAACTGGTTTTTATTTTAGTAAACTCAAGGAATGATTATGATTAAAAAAATCGCTGTAAGCTTAGCCGCAGTCCTCAGCATCGCTGCCTTCGCACAAAGTCATGCTACGATTGGTGGTGACACTAAAGCAAAAGAAACCTCCCCTGTTGCAAGTCCTGTTTTTAATAACGGTGGCACAGGTTCAGCAGCAGCGTCAAGGAGAGCAATGACTGTACCCTTCGTTAGTTGGACCGTAGATGGTACATCAGTTGTAGGGATTCCATTGTCTACCGACAACACTCTCGCTCGGGATCTTTATGCTATCGTTCAAAGTAGCGGGCTCATTTTAACAGCAGCACCTCCTTCTGGAACAGTAGTTGGCTCACTGACTGAAAAAACATCAGTGACACTGGGTGGCAAGCCTATACCTCCTAGTGCAACTGCTCAAGTGTCGACTGTCGGGGATAAATACTCCGTAATATATCAAGACGACGTTTATACTGTGCCCGTCAATGCTGCTATAGGCACTCCCTTCATGTCAACAGTCGCACGTGTGGCTACGATGCTCCCACCTAAATGATCTAAAAAAGACCCTAAACCGGTAAATTTTCTATACCCTCCACTCAACGCAATCCATGCTTGAGTGGAGTTAACTTAACCCAATCACCCGAGTGTGTTGGGCTTTTAAACTGCGGCGATGCCCGACACTGATAAGGGTGGTGTCGGGCATCGCCGTCGCCAAACACTGATAGAGGAAAGCTTCTGTGCTTTCATCGAGTGATGCGGTGGCTTCATCTAAAAATAACCACTGCGGCTTATGCAATAACACCCGCACAAAACTTAAACTTTGTTGTTCACCTAAGGATAATACATTCATCCAATGCTGATCGTGTGACAATAAAGCAACATAGTGATCCAAGCGCAACATAAGCAACGCATCGATGATTGTTTGCAATGCATAATCGTTGCTACTGAGTGGAAAACATAACGCTGCTTGCAATGTCCCGATTGGAAAATAAGGTTTTTGCGATAAAAACAATCGCGAACCTGGCGGTTTTGTCATAACTCCTTTTGCAAATGGCCAAATACCCGCCATACTACGCAATAAGGTGCTTTTACCACTACCATAAACACCCATAATCAACGTATGTTCTTGGACTTTAAAGGTATACGAACCGGATACTGCCAAGACACGACCTTGGGGCGTGCTAAAGATACCGCTGTTTAACACAAGATCCCCACTTTGCGAGGCATTCACCACGAAATTAGACTGCTGTTGCTTAACACTGAGTGCTATTTTTTCTTCAAATTCACTCAAACGATCGACTACCGCGCGCCAACTGGCCATTTCACGGTAAGCGGTCATAAAAAATCCTAAGCCACTGACCACATACGCAAACGCACTGGAAATTTGCATCAAATCACCGATTGACATTCTTTGCATCATGAATTTCGGCAAGGCAAATAACGTACCAATAATCATCGATAAATAACTAGCACTTTGGGTGAAAAAGGTTAAACGGCAATTCACAGTAATCAATTGTCTAAAATTACCAAACACCGATTGATAGCACTGTTGCAGCGCTTGTTTTTCAAAATTCGCACCTTGTTGCAAGGCGATTTGTTCAGCATTTTCACGCACCCGCATCAAGCCAAAACGAAAATTGGCATTGAAATGTTGTTGTTGATAATTCAAATGCGCTAATCGATGACCGAGCCAACAGGTAATCCCCGTACTCACCCCCGCATAAAGCAGTGCACACCCTACTAAATAACCTGGAATGGCTACCGCAAAACCATGCACCACCAACTGATAAGCGCCGGATAAATGCCACAATACAAACGTAAAAGTGACTAATTGAATGAAGGTGGCATAAAAGCCATTGAATAAACTTAAGGTCATGGTGGTGAATTGTTCGATATCATCGGCAATCCGCTGATCGGGATTGTCCACCGCATGAACACCCAATGGCATTTGATAATACGCTTTGTGATCCAACCAATGATCAAGGTAATAAAAACTCAACCAACGGCGCCAACGATTAATTAAAGTATCACCCAAAAAAGCACTCAACGCAGCACAGACAGCTATCACTAAAATATAGCTGATATAAAGCAGAGCATAATGCCAAGCTAACTGCGGTTGATAATGTTGTAAGGCATCGTAAAATAACCGCGTATTGCCATTGGCTAGCACTTGCATACGGACGAATAAAAATCCCAAACACAGGAGGGCGAACAAAAGCGCATAAGCGATGCACCGTTCATGGGAGCGCCAATAAGGTTTTGCTAAGCGCCACACACGGGTTAAAAAAACAATCATCGGTTTAATTCTTGAGATGAAAATCATGAAGCTGATTCATTATAATTTTTCACAAATATTACATGTAATGGGAGTATAAAACTAATGCCAACTGTTAGCATGTTTTATAACGATCGTGCTCCACCACATTTTCACGCTCGATATGCTGCGTTTAGTGGTAGCATTGACATTTAACTGCTCACAATGATTGATGGCCATTTACCAAGACGAGCATGAGGACTTATTTTAGATTGGGCAGAGCTTCATCAAGCGGAATGATTAAAAGATTGGGGTTTATGCCAAGAAAAATTAGCACCTCATAAAATTGAACCCCTCAAATAAAAGCAAGGCATCATTATGTATTGGGATGTTACGATTGTAAAATCTGAACAACGTGGGATTTGGCTGCTAGACTAAACCTTAATAGCCCGTGGTACCGGGCGTATGGTTTTCAAACCGAGTATATTGACCCATGAACGTTAAACGCACTTTGCCGATTGGGCCATTACGGTGCTTGGCGATAATGATTTCTGCCGTGCCTTTGTCACGACTGTCGTCATGATACACTTCATCCCGATAGATAAAGACGATTAAATCAGCATCTTGTTCAATAGCGCCTGATTCGCGTAAATCCGACATCACTGGCCGTTTATCGGTGCGTTGTTCTAAAGAACGATTCAATTGCGAGAGTGCAATAATGGGTACTTTCAATTCTTTGGCTAACGATTTTAATGAACGAGAAATTTCAGAAATTTCACCAACCCGATTATCACGCAAACCCGGCACTTGCATCAATTGCAAATAATCGATCACAATCAAACCTAATTGACCATCAAATTGCTTGGCCAGTCGCCTGGCTCGGGCCCGCAATTCCATCGGACTCAAACTCGGCGTATCATCGATATACATCGGGGTATCGGCCATCATACCCATGGTACTGGCTAAGCGATGCCAATCAGGATCTTCCAATCGGCCGGTGCGGACTTTGTGTTGGTCAATGCGCCCGAGTGACGATAACATTCTGGTTGCCAGCGCGTCCCCTGGCATTTCCATACTGAAAATCAACACCGGCTGTTTACTCTTAACAGCCGCGTATTCAGCGACATTCATCGCAAAACTGGTTTTACCCATCGAAGGACGGCCGGCAACGATAATCAAATCAGACGGTTGTAAGCCCGCAGTCATTTCATCTAAATCGCTAAAGCCACTGGATAACCCCGTGACAGCATCCGGTGAATGGTGCAAATGTTCGACTTTGGCAACCGCTTGCGCTAATAAATCAGCGATATGTACTGGGCCCGTACCACGTGATAATTGTTCACCGATGGCAAACACTTTACGCTCTGCTTCATCGAGTAATTCCGTCGTGGTGCGTCCGTCAGGATTAAAAGCTGAATCCGCCAGCGCGCCACCCACGGCAATGAGTTGCCGCAAGATAGAGCGATCGCGAACAATATCGGCATAAGCGGCAATATTGGCAGCACTGGGAGTATTCTTAGCCAATTCGACTAAATAAAAATCACCACCGGCGTTATCGAGTTCATTTAAGGATTTAAGCGTTTCACTGACAGTGACTAAGTCAAAAGGGGAATTACGACGCGCTAAATCGGCAATCGCTTGAAACAATAATTGGTGATCATGACGATAAAAATCGTGTTCTTGAACCCGTTCAGCTACCCGGTCCCAGGCTTGGTTATCGAGCAACAAGCCGCCTAACACGGCTTGTTCTGCTTCGATGGAATGGGGTGGAGTCTTAATCGCGTCTAATTCACTGTCGCGCTTTAGTTTACGCGGTTTAATATTCCGCCCCGTTTCTGCTAGCACGATTTATTCCGCCACAACGAGTATTTTAACCGTTGTAACCACATCATGATGCAAATGCAAATCGACAACATGTTCACCTATCTGGCGGATCGCACCATTCGGCAAGCGCACTTCAGTTCGCACTACCGCAACACCGTGCTGAGTCAAAGCGTCAGCGATATCGATGGCACCTACAGAACCAAACAAGCGACCTTCTTCACCGACTTTCGCACCAATGGTGATGATTTGGTCGATCAATTGGCTAGCTCTGGCTTGCGCAAAAGCCAAGACTTCTGCTGCGACTTTTTCAAGTTCAGCCCTTTTAGCTTCAAACTGCGCGATATTATTTTTAGTCGCACTGGCAGCTTTGCCTTGTGGGATTAAAAAATTGCGGCCAAAGCCAGGTTTGACATCTACCACATCACCGATATTACCTAAATGGCGATTTTTTTCTAATAAAATTATTTTCATAACGATTTATCTCTTAAATACATAACGTTGCCGGATATTCCACCACGCGTCAACAAAACTCGCGCCTATTAAAATAACGAATACTTCAGATGACAATAACAACAACGCGCAATAACAAAAAACTAACCACACACTTTGATGGCGCGTTTGTGCCGTCAAGTAATGCATCAAGCTTAAACCCGCTACTGTCAACGGTAACAGTACTACCCCAACACAATCGAGCAAGAGGCTTAGGTGAGTCATTAAGCCCAGTATCAAAATCAATATCAACGCCGAAGCATACAGCGGTGACAAATGTATCTGATACAATTCTTTTTTCAAGCCACCCGGATTAAAGAGTGTCGCTTGCAGATAACGCCCCAAGCTTACATTCACCAATGCCGCGGCGGAAAGCACCATCACATCAAGACCCGTGGCAAGTCGACTCACATAAGCGAGTAAAGCTGGCATATCTTGCTCAGACACGGCCCCCGAAAAGAAAGCCGGTAACGTGTTTAAGTTAGCAAATTCTGACGTTAACAAACTGTGCCAAAAATTCGCGATATCCGGATACACAACATGCACCCCAAGCACTACCACCAACCCTAGCACCGTTAACACTTGCAATACCACCAACCACGAGCGAGTTGTATGTAACAGCAAACTCAAAACAAACAACAAGCTGACATTGGCGACTTGACCCAAAAGAGGCAATAAGCCTAACTTACTATAAGTCAGTTGCAGCGCTAATGGGATTACTATGGCAAGCACTAACTGACTGCCGGCTTTGGCGCCACATCGTAACGTCACCAAGCTTAACAAAATCAGCGCAAACCAACGCAAAATGGGCAAGGTACTTAAAAACAAGACCAAGAAAAACACTTGGCGACGCTGCATTGTTAAGTTCAATAGCCAATTGCGCATAGCGGGCCTTAAGCTAACTTATTCGTGACGATCGCAGTATGGCAATAACGCTAAAAAGCGGGCCAATTTAATCGCGGTGGATAATTGACGCTGATAGCGCGCTTTGGTACCGGTAATCCGACTCGGAATAATTTTTCCCGTTTCAGTAACGAAACTTTTCAATAATTCCACGTCTTTGTAATCGACTTCAGCAATTTTTTCAGCAGTAAAACGGCAATATTTACGACGACGAAAATAACGCGACATAAGCTTTTCCTCATTAATAATTATTCAGCAGGCGGCATTTGGCCTAACTCTGTTGATGACTCTTGTTTCTTCATCAATGCGGATGGTATTAACACAGCATCAGCACGATTTAAAATCAAATGGCGCACGATGGCATCATTGAATTTAAAGATCGTTACTAATTCGCTTAAGACTTTGGCATCGCATTCGATATTCAGCAACAAATAATGCGCTTTATAGAGTTTATTGATGGGATAAGCTAATTGCCGACGGCCACAATCTTCACGACGGTGAATGACGCCATTACCAGCGGTAATGATATTGCTATAACGGTCTAACATGGCAGGCACCTGTTCGCTCTGATCAGGGTGTACCATGAGAACGATTTCATAGTGTTTCATAAAGAAAACTCCTTATGGATTTTTAACAAAGTCAAGCAGCAGGCCCTTTAACAACCAGAACCAATGAGCACACTTGACAAGGAGGTCGACCTTAACGGTCGATTGACCGAACATTATGCCTAATTCATCCGTTTTTTGCTAGCTTTTTTAGCAAAGTTGCTGTAGGTATTGTAAAAAAACCCTATTTGAGCCTATTGAGCGATATGCTATGATCGAACCCACGATAGGAATACCTGAGAGGAACTCATCATGACTGGTCATACTTCTGAAAACACGGATTCCGTGGAGAGTCAAAAAAAACAGCAAGCGCTCGATAAAGCCAATAATGAAGCCAATGCGTTAGCCCAAAAAAATCTCGAGGCTGCCAATAATTCACAAGAAATAGCTTCCTGTGACGCTACTATTGAAACGGCTATGGTTAAATACGAACCCACACCAGTCGATGATGATTATCAACAACGTTTGGCAGCAGCGTTAAAAAAACAATTCTTAGAAAATTCCGAATTTGACACTTACGAGTATTCCAAAAAAAATGCCGACTCGGGCTATACATATTCTATTGGCAAAAATGGCACTAGTTTTACCGAGAGTTATGATGACAAAGGTCAACCCCGCACCATTGTTCGCGTTAATCCTGCCCTTTATACAAAAGATGGTGTCGTTGATGAAGATAAACGACTGAAACTCTCGGCCGAAGCAGGCTCACACTATCAAATTGCTCAGGCAGAAGCCAAATACCCTAATGATACAAAAAAAGGTATCAATGAATTATTAGCGAAAATCAATGAACCCACTCCAAGCTTTTGGATAGGTGACCATAAAGAAAAACTCGATCAGTTAACAACAGCGCATATTAAAAATCTGCTTAATCCCACACCCCTTCTTGAAGCGGGCGCGAACGCTTCGCCGACCATTGAAAATGGCCCCGCGGTAACAAATCATGCCGAAAACACGATAGAAAACAGTAGCAAAGCAGATGAACCCCCTGTCGATACCAGTATTAACGAAAACAGCGTTGAGGCCCATCCTCTTAACAGCGATCAAGAAGATAAGCGACTTGAGATGCTTGAACAACTTCTTGTTAATAAGACAAAGGCTTCCGAACACTTAGCCCAACTCCACATCGAAATCGCAGCAAATGAAAAATATTTTGCTAATTTCCCTGAGCTAAAAGAGAGCTACGAAAGATCCATTGCCATAGACGAAGATATCTTAAATGATATCAAACAATGGGAAAATCGGGCAGTTGATCCTGCGGCGGAAATAACGGTAGGAGAAAACACAGAAACTGCCGAAGAAAAAGAGAAAGAGGAGAAGGAAGCTAGAGAAGCCATAGAAATCGTAGCAGGGGTCAGGCCAGAGGAAGGAAGCGCAGCTGCCGAATCCTCCACCAACACCACACCAAACCCTAAACCATCCTCGAAATGTGTCCAAGATGAAAAAGACAAACACCCGGAATTAAAAGCAGATGCTGAAAAAATTGAACAACAAGAGGCCGAACGAAAAGCAGAAAACACCACCGGGTTGGCAGAGCGGCCAGATGCAATCCCTAGACCTAATTAATCTTTGAAAAATCAGTTACTAGCGCAGATTTCCCGTGCAACACGAAGTAAATCAGTAAAACCGTGGTTAATCCTTTGCATCTGCTATGGATTGAATAATAGTGACTTTAATGGCATCATAGTCTTGTCTTTCGTGGCTGTCGTCAACCCTAATGGAGTTATGCAATGAGTCTCAACTTAAATGCTTTAATGAAACAAGCTCAAGAAATGCAACAACGGATGCAAGATGTGCAGCGCGAAATTGCGGTCCTTGAAGTAATCGGCACGTCTGGCGCAGGTTTGGTTGAAGTTATCATGACTGGCCAATACACCGTCAAACGCATTAAAATCGACAATAGTTTATTGACAGAAGAAAAAGCGGTGCTGGAAGATTTAGTGGCAGCAGCCGTCAATGATGCGGTCCGTAAAGTCGAAGAAGGCACCCGTGGTAAAATGTCATCGCTCACCGCCGGTATGGATTTACCCAAAGACTTTAAATTACCCACCGGTTCAAACGACGGTGAATAAACAACCACAGTGAATTTTTCCCCACTCATTCAAGAATTAATCGAAGCATTGCGTTGCTTACCTGGCGTAGGACAACGCAATGCGCAACGCATGGCTTTTCATTTATTGGAACGCAAGCGTGAGCATGGAAAAAATCTCGGCCGAACTTTATTACACACGTTAGAAAAAATAGGCCATTGCCAGCAATGTCGCAATTTATCTGAAACACCGCTGTGTCTGCTCTGCCAACATCCGGGCCGTAATCGACAATTATTATGTATTGTCGAGTCACCTGCCGATGTCTTGGCCATTGAACAAACCGGTAGTTATTTGGGGCATTATTTTGTCTTGATGGGTCATTTATCACCTTTAGATGGTATCGGCCCTCAAAACTTAGGCTTAGATAGCTTGGTGTTACACTGTCAAACGCATGGAATAACAGAAGTTATTTTAGCAACCAATCTTACGGTTGAAGGCGAAGCCACTGCGCATTATATCGGTCACTTATTAAAAGCGCTGCCATTGACCTTATCACGCATCGCCCATGGGGTTCCCAGCGGCGGTGAATTAGAACACATCGATGCGGGCACGCTTGCTCGCGCACTGCAAACACGTGCGCTTGTCACGAGGACAGAATAAACCCGCTATGCGCAAATTTTTCCTTTATGGCTTTGCGATTTTAATGCTGCAGATAAAGGCGGTTGCTCTTGACTCTGATCGCATGCAAGTGATGAATGCCCATGCTAACAATGCTACTATTAACCAACAAACCGGCATCAGCCTTTATCAAGACCACGTGGTTGCGACCCAAGGTACGACATCACTGTTCGCCGATACAGTGATTATCAAACAAGATAGTCATCATCAATTAACAGAAGTCATTGCTTATGGCAAGCCGGCTATGTACAAAACCATACCCGAAGTTGGTAAAGCCGAATTAACAGCCACTGCCTTAGAAATTCATTATTATCCGCTCGAACATCGGGTTCAATTACTCCATGATGCAGTGGTCATCCAAGAGGGTAACCGTTATGCGGCACCCTTGATCTATTACGACTTATTAAAACAAACGGTGCAATCACCCGCATCCACCCAAGGTCATACCACCATTTTGTTAATGCCCCATACTTTTTCTAAAAAAACGACCCAACCTTCATGACTGAATTAACTGCCCATCATCTCGCCAAATATTACAATAAACGTGCCGTCGTACAAGATGTGTCACTGTCGGTAAAATCGGGCGAAATCGTCGGTTTACTCGGCCCTAACGGTGCGGGTAAAACCACCAGTTTTTATATGATCGTCGGTTTAGTTCAATGTGATCGAGGCACAGTTAGCTGTAATGGCCACGATATTACGCAATTACCGATGCATGCTCGCGCTCGCCTCGGCATTGGCTATTTACCGCAAGAAGCGTCTATTTTTCGCAAATTAACGGTTGCTGAAAATATTTTAGCCATTTTAGAATTACATCCAACACTCAATCGTGAACAACGTTACCATGAATTAGAGCAATTATTACTAGAATTTCACTTAACTCAAGTGCGCGATACCGCCGGCATTAGCCTATCCGGTGGCGAACGTCGCCGCGTTGAAATTGCCCGCGCCCTAGCCTCTAAACCACAATTTATTTTATTGGATGAACCTTTTGCCGGAATTGATCCGATCTCAGTCATCGATATTAAACGGATCATCACCCATCTTAAACAACGCGGCATTGGCGTCTTGATTACCGATCATAATGTACGCGAAACGCTGGATATTTGTGAACGTGCCTATATCGTCAGCGAAGGCAAAATTTTGTGTGAAGGGGCGCCTTCCGTGATTCTCGCCGACCAAAAAGTTCGCGATGTCTATTTGGGTGAAGATTTTTATATGTAAGCTATTAACGTTAAACTAAACGAACAGCCGCTTACAGATGCTAAGCCCAGGCAGCATTGCCCGGGCTTAGCAATAACTCAAGGGTGCATCGATTTAAAAAAACTTGACTGACTATCGAGAACCATGACTGGCGATCGTGCTTTGAAGATGTGTTGATAAGCGTTTAAATTCATGTAAAACTCATAAAACTCAGGATTTTTTTGATAAGCATTGGCATAAATAGCCGCAGCTTCAGTATCTGCTTGAGAGCGCAACGCATCCGCTTGGCGTTGCGCATCCGTCACCATTTTTGATGCTTTAGCATCGACCGTGGCTTTCAATGTGGCTGCCAAGGTCGTTGTTTGCAACTGCAATTGCGTTAAATTCGCTTGGCCTCGTACTTGCATAGCGTCTAACCAAACATCACGCGCCTCGCTCGGAATCGTCACCGCGGTAATGACCAATTGCGATAAAGTCAAGCCATTAGCAGCCAGGATGGTATTGGCAATGGTTAAGACTTGATGAGCATTGGTGGTTAAACTGTCAGCCGTTAACCACTGGGCCAAGGTTTCACTCAAACAACATTGACTCAAGGCTTGATTGATAACGGTGCGAACAGCGTTTTTCGCCACGGCATCACTGCCATAATGTTTGGCAAACACAGCACGATCCGTCACTTGCCACAAAGCCATATAACCCAATTCCAACTGCTTTTGATCAAACGTGATCACACGGACATAGGGTTGATCATCGGTTCCAGATGCAAGCACCGCTTGCTGACGTTGATCTTGCCACGTTAGCTGGTGGCGCCATGGTGAATGCCAGTGAAGCCCTGGCTCTAACCACGTCATATCATCATCTAGTTTCGCTTGCCTACCTTCCGGCACCAAAAAAACACTTCGTGCCACGATAACTGCCATAATCACCACAAAAATGCCGCCACCCCACCATAAGCGCTTCATGAGCCATAGCCCCCTTTAATATTGCCATAGCTATCATCCGTATCCGCAACGGCGACATTCGCAGCACTCTCTTCATTAACCGTCGGCGCAGTCACTTTTTTGAATCCTGAATCGGGCAACACAATCATTGGCGTGGTATTTTTAGCATCAACGACCACCGTTTGCGATTCACTCAAAATAGTCGTCATAAACTGCGTATACAATTGATATTTCGTCAATTTAGGATTTTTTTGATAGTGAGGTAATAACATTAAGTAAGCTGCGACATCACTCTGCGCTTTAGTCAACGCTTGCTGAGCGTAAGTTTTGGCGGCAATTAAACTCTGCTGCGCTTTCCGTGTTGCCGCCGGCATGACTTGCTGTTGGTATTCGAGATTTTTTTGTTTTTCAGCGGTTTGCGTTACGTAAATAGCATTCATTTTAGTGAATAATTCTTGTAAGCTATCAGGAATCGCCACATCATCAACATGAATGGTTTCTATGCGTATCCCTAAACCTGCATGATCCACCAGTGATTGCAACAAGGGTTTAAGTGTAGCCACGACTGTGGATGCATTTTTATCACTGAGTAATACCGCTGAATTTATTTGACTTATGACTTGCTGCAACGCACTGTCACTTAAAGCGTGCAATACCCGCAGTGGTTCATTAATGCTAAACAAGTACGCTTTAGGATCAACAATACGATACGTCAGCGTCATTGAAGCTTTGGCTAACGCTAAATCTTGACTGATTACTTCCGATTTCACTGTCAATACTTGTGGTTGTGATAGGGTATGAATTTGGTAAAGACCCCAAGCGCGCCATTGCCATCCATCAGCCAACTGGCCTTGGTAAACACCTAAACGCATAGCATAACTTAATTGATCCGCGCGCCCATAATGAATGCCTAAACCCAGCCAAATAATGAATACTGCCCCTGGCAATCCCATCAACCAAGCACGAGGCGGTGGCTGATAGGAACGCCAACTAGCACCTTTCCGTTTAAGGTTTAACCATAACTGTTTCAATAAAGCTTCAATAGTGGGTGGTTGTGAGCCACGCGGTTTTTTATCTGGCTGTCGACCCGTCCATGGATCGGGTTCGACATTAGGCTTATTCTGGTCTTCAGGGAGTTTCCAAGTCATAACAGGCTCTGATATTTATTCAACGATTTGGCGAATCACAAAGCGTGGCCGTTTACGCACTTCCTGATAAATACGCCCAACGTATTCGCCAATAATTCCCAAACCTAACAAACCGATACTAATCAATAACAAGACAATCGCAAATAACGTAAATACTCCATCCGCTTCAGGACCGATGATTAAGCGGCGAATAAACATATACACTACCAATAGCCCGCTCAGCATTGAAACCACTACCCCTACTAAGGTGAATAAATGCAAGGGGGTCAAAGAAAAATTAGTGATAATATCAAAATTGTAGCGAATCAAAGCATACAGATTGTATTTAGAATAGCCAGCGCTGCGCGCTTCATGCTTAACACCCACTTCACCAGGATTAGTCGCATACATCATCGCTAAGGCTGGAATAAAAGTCGAAGCTTCTTGACTCAAGACCATTAATTCCACAACACTCTTGCGATAAGCGCGCAACATACACCCTTCGTCTTTCATGATTAAACGCGGCATGAATTTAGCGCGCACCCAATTATGCATTTTTGATACCGCTATACGCCATGCACTGTCTTGCCGGTCCATGCGATAACCACCGACGACATCGTGGTTGCCTGCTTCCATTTTATCAATCAATTTAGCGATTTCTTCCGGTGGGTTTTGCAAATCGGCATCGAGTGTCACGGCAATTTCACCGCGAATATGTTCAAGACCTGCCATAATCGCCAAATGTTGACCAAAATTACCATTTAAATGAATGATGCGAAATTCCGCTGGCCGCAATTTTTGATAAGCATCCAGCATCACGGCTGACTGATCACGACTGCCATCATTGACTAAAATGACTTCGTAAGCTTTGCCATACGCATCTAAAGCAGCAGTCAAACGTTCAAATAAAATGGGTAAGATTTCTTGTTCATTATGGACAGGAATAACGATACTTAAATAAGGTGTGGTCATTAACGGATTCTTTTATGAGTATTGGACACTTATACGGTTTACACTAGCGTTCAGTGCCGCCTGATGGCAAAATGCGTGATTACCCCCGCCATTGCGCCAGAATTCTAACATTATAGCGGCTATTGCACAAACCAACTATTTTAAGTGGAGATTTTTCGTGTTAACTTTTCAAACTATTATCTTACGGTTACAACACTATTGGGCTGATCAAGGCTGTGTGTTAGTACAACCTCTGGATATGGAAGTAGGCGCCGCCACTTTTCATCCAGCGACTTTTTTACGCGCCATTGGCCCCAAACCGTGGCGAACCGCTTTTGTCCAACCGTGTCGCCGACCCACCGATGGCCGTTATGGGAATAATCCCAACCGTGTGCAACACTATTATCAATTTCAAGTGTTATTAAAACCATCACCCGACAATATCGTCGATCTGTATGTGGATTCTCTCAAAATTTTAGGGATTGACCCATTAACCTCGGATATTCGTTTCGTCGAAGATAATTGGGAATCACCCACCTTAGGGGCTTGGGGGCAGGGGTGGGAAATCTGGCAAAATGGCATGGAAATCAGTCAATTCACCTATTTTCAACAAGTCGGTGGCCTATCTTGTAAACCCGTGTCAGGTGAAATCACCTATGGCCTTGAGCGATTGGCGATGAATTTACAAAATGTCGATAATTTATTTGATATTGTGTGGAGTGAATCCGCAACTGGCAAAGTCACCTATGGCGATGTTTTTCATCAAAATGAAGTACAAATGTCAACTTATAATTTTGAACATGCCAATACCGCCATGCTATTGCAACAATTTAAGGATTATGAAATAAGCTGCCAACAATTATTGGCGGCTAACTTAGCATTGGCGGCTTATGAAATGGTTTTGAAAGTCTCGCATACGTTTAATTTATTAGATGCCCGCAAAGCTATTTCTGTCACGGAACGACAACGCTATATTTTACGGGTGCGCGCACTTGCCAAAGCGGTTGCTGAACAATATGCTGCGACAACCACCATGGAATTGAGCTTATGATAAGAAAAATAACGTTAGCATTACTCTTATTCAGTTTAAGCCTACAAAATAGTCATGCGTGTACGCTCTGGGCTGCCATTGGTTCAGTCAATCAATCGGATCAATTGCTGTTCATTAAAAATCGCGATGCACCACCTGAGGAAATACAACGCTTACAATTGGTGCAACCACCGACGGGTTATCGCTACTTAGCTTTGATGTATAAAAATACGCCCGCTGATAACGCCTATCACTTTATCAGTGCCGGCATTAATCAAGTCGGTTTAAATGTTGCCGATAACGATATTCATACCCCTGTAGCCTATGGTGCCGCAGTGGGCAGTGATATCATGCAAACCATTTTGCGTCATTACCGTTCAGTCGCCGACGTCATTAAGGATAAAGAAACGCTATTCAGTCATGGTGCAGGTCAAAATTTAATGATCGCCGATAACAACCAAATCATCCTGGTTGAAATAGCACCCAACGGTCATTATGCCATTCGCCTTGCCCAACAACCGGGGTATCTCTATCACACCAATCATTATGTGAATGACGCCTTAATTTCTTACAATGACCCTGTATCCACCAGCACTTTCATGCGTTATAACCGCATCAATGACTTACTCGCGACGCATACAGCCTATACAGCTGGCTTATTTGAAAATTTCAGTACCGATCAAAGTGTCTTAACCGCTGACGGCGCTATCGATACCAATGATAATATTTTACGTCAATGGACCGTAGCCACCTGGCTAGTTACCGTTCCCAAAGATGGACCGCCAACGTTAAATTTAAAAGAATTCAATCCCAATCAACCCAAACAAACGCTTAAGTTGATCCTCAATCAAGCCTTTTGGCAACAATCCATTTAAAGAAACTTTATGCACACTGAACTTAAACAACACGATTTATTATTTGAAATTGGCTGTGAAGAATTACCTGCTCAAGGCTTAGCGGCTTTGGGGGCAGAATTACTCACCAAAATCGAAGCTTTATTAACTGACCATGCACTCCATTACGAAAAAGACCGCTGTGCATGGTTTGCAACCCCACGTCGGCTGGGTGTTTTTATTGCCCACTGCGCTACGATGCAACCCGAGCAACGGTTAATGCGCAAAGGTCCTAAAGTAAGCGCTGAAGGCACCAGCCATCCTGCGGCGCTCGGTTTTGCTAAATCCTGTGGGGTAACGGTCACTGACCTTAATGTTAATGATGGCTACTATGCTTATACGCAACTGATACCCGGTAAAAGCACTTTAAGCTTACTCCCCACTCTATTAAACAATGCCTTAAGTGCTTTAAGCATTGCCCGTCCCATGCGGTGGGGCAATCGTGAAACCGGCTTCATTCGGCCTGTTAAATGGGTCTTAGCTTTGTTCGGCCCAAACATGATCGATGTGACTTGTTTTGGCATCAAAGCTGATCGCATCAGCTATGGCCACCGTTTCATGGCGCCGCAAGCGATTTGCTTTGAAAATGCTGATCGAGAAAACTATGAACAATATTTGTACGATGCTAACGTCATTGCCAGCTTTGAAAAACGCCATGCGTTGATCCACCATCAATTAACAGAAACCCATCGCCTTAACGCCCATTTAAAGGTGCTGATAGCTCCCGATTTATTAACCGAAGTGGTAGGTTTGGTCGAATGGCCAGTTGCATTAACGATTCCTTTTGATCCACGTTTTTTAAATTTGCCATCGGAAGCTTTAATCGCTTCGATGCAACAGCATCAAAAATGTTTTGCCATCGAAAATCAACAAAAACAATTACACGCCGCTTTTATTACCATCAGTAATATTGATAGCCTTGACCCTAACGATGTCATTCAAGGTAATGCGCGGGTGATGCATGCTCGCTTAAGTGATGCGGAATTTTTCTATGAACTGGATTTAAAAACACCACTGGCTGACTATCAACCGATATTAGCGAAAATGACCTTTCAACACCATTTAGGTTCGATGCAAGACAAAGTCGAAGCCCTCATACCTTTGACGGGTTTTATCGCTCAAAGGCTGAACGCCGATGAACAACTGGCGATGAAAGCAGCCTCCCTGGCCAAGAGTGATTTGTGTACGCAAATGGTCAATGAATTTCCCGAATTACAAGGCATCATGGGCTGTACTTATGCGCGGCAACAAGGGATAAATAGCGATGTAGCAACAGCTTTATTCGAGCAATATTTACCCAAATTTGCCGGTGACACTTTACCCAAGAGTCCATTGGGAATCAGTTTAGCGCTCGCCGATCGCTTACTTAGCTTAACGGGTATCTTTGGTATCGGCTTAATTCCCACCGGTGATAAAGATCCCTTCGCTTTAAGACGGGCAGCTTTGGGGGTTATTCGCATTATTTTAAATCAACCACAGACCCTTGCGTTATGGCCGTTGATGATAGAAAGTGTGGCGAGTTGGCAAGATAAATTGACCGTGTCAGAAACGGCCGATCGCGTGATGGATTTTATCGTTGATCGTTTACGTTATTATTGGCTAGATCATCAACAATTCAAGCATTATTCACATGAGTCACTCATGAAAGCCATCGAAGCCATATTGAGTCATTTAAAAACAGGTAAAGAAGGTGATTTACACGATAGTTACGCCCGTTTAAACGCAATCTTAAGTTTTCAAAGTTCAGCTGCCGCGATCGCTTTAGCCAGCGCTCACAAACGGGTCAATAATTTATTGAAAAAAGAAAGTTTAGATACCGCCGTTGAATTAACGATTCAAGCGGATTTATTTGAATTAGCAGCTGAACACGCCTTATTTAATTCCTTAACCAATATTCAAATAACTGTGCCTGCTTTACTCACTGAACATGATTATAAAAATGTGTTACACCATTTAGCCACTTTAAAAGACCCCATCGATGCCTTTTTTGCCGACGTCATGGTGTTAGTCGATGATCAAGCAGTGCGCCATAATCGTTTAGCTTTATTAGCGCAATTGAGAACAGTCCTCAGCACCGTAGCGGATTTAAGTTGTTTGTAAGTGGTGTCAATGCAGGCCAGGTACTATTTTCTCGCATAGCTCGCATTGAATGGAAAAGTACATCTCTTATTCTGCTGCCCCTACCCTAAATGGCATATTGGCTTGGACAATGACCCCACAAATCCGATGATCATGATCATAACGACAAGCGCCTATTTGTTCATTTAAAGGCATTAACCAAGGGTCACTGCCTTCTAGAAACAGTTTTTTGATGGTAATGGATTGATCCGATAAACGATGCACTAACACATGGTGATCGTTGCTCGGGTTAATGCTGGGATCGATAACCAACACCGTGTCTTTGGTAAACGGTGCTGACGCATGGTCAAGCGGCAACACTAAGGCAAAACTCTGGGGACTGTGCAAGTATTGACTGGCAGTCCAGTAAGTCCAGTTGCCAGGTGCATAATCCGTGGTCAGTGTTTGCCAATGGTAAGCCAGTTCCCACGGAATTAGCGGTAAGCGGATCAAGTGTTTAGCGTGCGGCTTTGTTTCATTCAGCGGTAGTGGTTCCGTCCCCGCCAGTTGACCTAGCGTGAGATCAAAATAACGCGCGATAAGTTTTAACGTGGACACGCGCGGGTCTGGCGTTTTCCCACTTAATAAGCGATGAACGGTTGGTTGCGACACATGGGCGTATCGAGACAATTCACTTTCGTTAAGGTCATGCTGCTTTAATAATACCGTCAAGATGTCTTTGATGGATTTTTGAGGCAACATTTTCAGTCCAGGTAGTTATAACAGCATTTATTTTATTGAAATATTATTGACAAGCAGTCTTAAGTGAATAATTATATCGTTCAGAATGAGCCATGGCTATCGATAGCCACAGCATACAATAAAAATGCGCTCAATAAGAGATAATTTT
>CAISUE010000045.1 GCA_903888615.1 uncultured Gammaproteobacteria bacterium | reverse complement strand
ATGCGAGGATCTTTCAATTCATCAAAATAGCTTATAAAACCACTGATATCCATTGTTTGTTCTCTTGCGAAGGGAGATTTAAAATGCAAGAGTAATGGTTAAACCCTATACTAGTCTATATGTAAGATGCGTTTGCCCTGAGGCTTATAATATAGCAGTTATAGTCTTTTACAAAAATCTTCCATATTCGTCAAGTCGATCAATTGCATTTCACCTGTACGACGATTTTTGTATTCAACTTGGGCATTGTTTAGCGTTTTGGTGCTGAGTACGAGACGATGGGGAATGCCGATTAATTCTAAATCGGCAAATAATACACCAGGACGTTCGTTTCTATCATCCAGAAGCACGTCAAATCCCAGCAAAGTCAATTGTTGGTAGAGCGCTTCGGTGGCAATCGCTACCTCCGGACATTTGGCCACATTTAAACCCACCAAAGCGATTTGAAAGGGGCTCATGGCGTCAGGCCACACAATACCGCGTTCATCATGGTGTTGTTCGATGGCAGCAGCAACGATTCGGCTGATGCCGATGCCATAACAACCCATGAAAGGCGTGATGCTTTGGCCTGTTGCATTCAACACACTGAGGTTCATGGCAGTGGTGTATTTTTGACCCAATTGAAATACATGACCCACTTCAATACCGCGTGCGGTTTGTAATAAACCATCATCTTCCGGACTTTTATCACCGATCACCACATTCCGGACATCACGTACGTGCGGGTGATTCAATAAATCACCGGTATACGTCTCTTTAAATACATCTTGTCGCCAATTAGCCTTTTGGTAATGCACATCGGTTTCATTGGCGCCACATATGAAATCAGCGAGAGCGATCGCATCGCGATCGATATAAAAAGGTATTTTTAAGTCAATGGGTCCAATGGAGCCGGGTTCAGCGCCAATAGCATTGACAATCTCATCATGCTCTGCCATTGTCAGTGGTGTGAGTACGCCTGGGCATTTGCTGGCTTTAGTGGCATTTAAATCATGGTCACCGCGTAAGATAAACGCCAGTACGGGTGAATCCGTACCTTTAACTAATACGCATTTAACGGTTTTTTCAATCGGCACATTGAAACATTCAACCACCTCGGCGATGCTGCGCTTAGCAGGGGTGCTGACTTTTTGCAAGGTAGCCCCCGTGGGTGTTTGGCATATGGGCAGTGCTGCAGTGGCTAATTCTAAATTAGCCGCATACGTGCCGGTGTCACTGTAAAAAATGGCATCTTCGCCGGCATCCGCTAATACTTGAAATTCGTGTGATTTACTGCCACCGATTTCGCCAGAATCCGCTTGAACGGCTCTGAATGTTAAACCTAAATGAGTAAAAATAGCAGTGTAAGCACGATACATGGCGTTGTAACTGTTTTCCATTGTCGCAGCGTCGATATCGAAGGAATATGCATCTTTCATGATAAATTCTCGCGCGCGCATCACGCCAAAGCGCGGACGAATTTCATCGCGAAATTTCGTTTGAATTTGATAAACGCTCAAGGGTAATTGTTTATAACTGGTTAATTCATAGCGCAGCAAATCCGTGACGACTTCTTCGTGGGTCGGACCATAACAAAATAAGCGTTGGTGACGATCGGTCATTTTCAATAACATTGGCCCGTATTGCTCCCAGCGGCCCGTTTCTTGCCATAATTCCGCGGGTTGAATCGATGGCATTAAGATTTCTTGAGCGTGAATCCGATCCATTTCAGTGCGGACAATCGTTTCGACTTTACGTAAGACTTTTAGTCCCAAAGGTAGCCAGGTATACAAACCCGATGATAACTTACGAATTAAGCCTGCTCGAAGCATCAATTGTTGACTGGTAATCTCCGCATCGGCTGGAGTTTCTTTGAGGGTGTTTAAAAATAATTGAGAAGTGCGCATGAGGATCGATTTTAAAAGGTGACCGATAATTTTAGCATAGATACAGTGATTTATATGGTTTAACGTTATTTGTGGTTAGTGCTATTTAAAAGTAAGGGTATGGCATGGTTTTTTAAGGGGATTGTACGCTTGCTTTTAAGCGTCACATGCTTATTAAGCCATTGCATTGAAAAAAACAAGGGGATCGTTATTTTGTTAAGCATTCCTTAAGCTCGCATACAGTATGCTCAAAAAAAAGGACCGTTAGTGCAGCCATTTAAAGTTTACTTGTAATAATAAAATTAATGATCAAGTATGTGTGGATAACATAGCATTTGATTCTATCTTGATGAGGTAATCATTTTATGCAAACAGCACCGTTAAAATCAGAAAAGTCATCGCCAGCATCCAGGGCTATCGAGGTGCCGAAATTGTCGTTAGAAAAGTTAGATAAATTAGCGCCTGGATTTTATAGAAAAAATTATAAAATATTTTATGATGCTATTTTTTCTGAACCGATTATAGAAAAAAATTGGCAAGATGCGTTGATATTGATGGAGAAATATTTTGAAAAAATGTTAAAAAAAATAAATAATTTTCAAAAATCCAGTGAAGTCATTAATCATATTTTTTTGCTAATCAATCAATCTTTGACAGAATTAAACCTCAT
>CAISUE010000044.1 GCA_903888615.1 uncultured Gammaproteobacteria bacterium | reverse complement strand
GCGTGAATTAAGCCATAAATAATCCTTTGACGTTAATTCTAAAGAAAAATCCTCAAGAAATGCTTCAGGTATAAACAAAACCACATTAGACGGATCAGTATTATTTTGTAGCAGACGAAATTCAATAGGTGAAACTGCTGCTTTAAAATAAGTATAATCAACAACCTTGTTTTTTAATGGCAAACCTGACATGACCACACCCACATTCTTATGTCCAGAAAAAATTAATTGACTAGCGGCTACGAATCTATTAATCGATAGCATTCCACCACCAATAACATTACTAGATACATTAAAATAAATCAATAAGGTATTATATTTACTATAGCTTTCTGCAATTTTTTCTTGTTTTTTGTAATAGCTAAGATCATTTAACCCATGAGAATAATTGCCGTTATCATTTTCGAATAACGACAACTGCTTTTTGCCGTGTTTATGATGCCAATCCATAGCAAAAGTTGAAATCCATGCACAGGGATTTCGTTGTTCACTCATGCCAATTTTCCAAAAGTGTTTTAAAGGTGAAAGATTAACACTTTCTATATCAGGATTATTTTTTAGATACCACTTAGAATCAAAATGAACTAATAACCTGATGTTTCTACACAATACATATATGCGCCATAGCATATGCGTACGAAAAAATAATTTGGGAGATTTTAAACGTACAACTATGCCATATAATTTCTTCATAAAATTTATTCTATATTTAAAATGTTTTAATTCAGATTAGCAAGAAAGTCTCCGGCCTAAAGGGCGATGGTTTCAGACCAGCTAAGGAATTTCGATGAACTCTTATAAAAATATAATTTTTTATAAGATAATGCAAATATTCGAAACATCAATGATACTCGCAGCCCATGAATAACCGACACCAAAACCCACAATAAGCACTCGATGCAAACCTTTCAAAACACCTTTTTTTTGCGCTTCTTTTAATGCAATGGGAATAGTCGATGAAACGGTATTACCACAAAAATCCATCGCCACAAAAAATCTTTCTTGTGGAATCGATAATTTTTTCCTCAAATGTGTCAGCATATAAGCATTCGCTTGATGAAAAACAAATAATTCAATATCTTCTAGACTCAAACCTTCCTTAATCAAGACGTCATGCACCAATTTTGGCACCACATCTAAGGCAAATGAAAAAATATTAGGCCCATTCATCCGCAGAAAAGGGTCTGCAGTAACATCTGTGTAGTTTTTCATACTACGCCCTAACACACACAAATTATTTGCGCCAGTACCATCAGAACCATAAACGGCAGGGGAAATCAGCGGCGTATCAGCTTCAATGGCAACCATCCATGTCGCTGAAGCCCCATCACCAAAAATAGACCGTACCGATTTATCGCTCGGCTCTATTAATTTCGTGTAACTATCTGCTGTAAGAAGTAACACATTTTTTGCTTGACCAGACTCGATTAAAGCTTTCGCCAAGGATATGCCATACACATAACCGGAACAGCCTAAGTTAAAATCGAGTGCCCCAACAGAATGAGGCAACCCTAGTTTCATTTGGATAAGGCAAGCACTGGTCGGTAAAAGATAATCGGGGGTTTGGGTACAGAATAATACAAAATCAATTTGCGCTGCTGACACTTGCTTACCGGAAAATAGCTTTTGGGCTGCTTTAACCGCCATATCAGACGATTGCTCTTCAACCGCTGCAATATGCCGTTGTCGAATGCCAGTTTTCGCAAAAATTTTATCCGCAGGGAATTCAGGGAATAGCGCTTCTAAATTTTCATTTGTTAACATTTGCTCTGGCAAATAATATTCGACAGCTTTAATGGCAGCAACTAACATTTAGCTAAGTCTCTTTGCTGGAACACCCACAACCGTCATACCTGCAGGCACATTACGCATTACCGCACTACCTGCACCAATTACGGCATTGTCACCAATTACCTTACCAGGAATAACGCAGGCACTGCTACCGACAAAAACTTCTTTACCGACCTTAACATGCCCAGTAAGATCACAGTGCGCACAAATTGACGTGTACTCACCCACGTTTACATCATGACCAAGAGTGGCAGCTACGTTAATTAATACGTAATTAGCCAGTATTACATTGTTAGAAATATAGGAAAATGGAGCAATCACAAGACCGGCATATACACTTAAATCTGACATTATTAAAGCGCTTGGATGAATAATATTGACAAATATTGCCCCTTTTGAAGTTAATATTTCAATAAGTTTGCGTTTAACCGATGGAGTACCAATAGTACAGGCAAATACATCGTTTTCTTGCGGAACATAATCTTCTATTTTAGCTAATGCAGTAGAAGTGTCATCCCCTAAAAACCCTTTAAAATTATAGCCGAAACTTAGAAAAAAAGAATTAGCCCATGCAAATACTTCTTTCGCGCAATCACCCGTTCCTACAAAAATAAGATTTTTAAGCATGTACAGGCTCCTTCATAGCATCCATATATGTCTTTTCAAAATGCCACACACGTTCTTCTTGCGTGGATAAAAAACCTTTGCCATGATTAATTTGCTCAATGCCTATTTGGACTGCTTCACAAATTTCTTTATCTTCTTCAAAAACGCGACGATTAAAATCTATTGCATTTTGATTAAAAGCTTTAGCTAAAGCATGGTCAGCATTATCTATCTTAGTTGAAAAAACATGACTAATAAATAACGTTTTAGTGCTAGATAATGGCTTAATTTGTTGAATACCAATGGTGGCGCCATAAACTGACGCAATAGTAAGGTTGGGGGAAACAACTTGATGGAAATAATCGTTAACTTGCCACGGTCTTGACGAATAAAGTGCATCGAGTTTCTTAGATCGCGCAAGTTTTGATCCAAATTCCATTAAAGCGGATGAATGATAATTTGAGAAATCATACGTCGATTGTTTAATTTCAACGGGAGAAAAGCTATCAGGATGAACTTGACGAATATGATATTCTTCCAGAGTATTTTCAACAATAATTTTCCAGTTTACCTCAATAACAAAAGAATTAATATCAATTTTTTCATTAAGAGCATTACTTATTTTAAGTAACGACGTCATTGTTGACTCGTCAATAGATTCATTTATTGACGGCCCATTGGCTAAGCGTATAAATACAAATTCTCCAATAACTTCAATTTCAAATTGCTTTAAACGCAGATCCGATTCAGCAGGCAAGCTAAAGCTTTTTTTAGCGGGGATAGCGTAAGGTTTACCTTCTTGATTGTAAGTCCAACCATGATAAGCACATTGAAGCAAGCCATTGCCTTTTTCATGAAGGCAAATCTTACTAAAACGGTGTAGACACACATTTTGAAATGCTTTCAATTCTCCTTCAAAATTTCGAATTACAATAGAAACGCCTAAAAAATCCAGGCTAAAAAAATCACCATCATTAGCAAGGTCTCTTTTAAAACAAACGAACAGCCAACTCTTAGCAAATAACTGTTCTTTTTCTATTAACAAAACAGCTTCTTCAAAAAAATAAGGTAATGGGATTAACGTTCGTTTTTTATCTTCCATAATGGTATCCTCACTCATATTGCCGTATAACCACCATCAACCGTTAAGCAAGAACCGGTAATCCACCGAGCTGCAGGTGAAAGCAAAAAAACAATACTACAAGCAACGTCATGTGGCGTACCTAAACCCAGTGCGTGAGCCTCTTTTACCGCTTGAATTTTTGCTTCACCCATTTTTTCAAATAACTTTTTAGTCATTGGCGTATCAATAACGCCTGGTAACACAGCATTTATCATAATACCTTCAGGCGCTAATTCTATCGCCAATGATTTAACAGCGGCAACTAATGCGCCTTTCGTTAGAGCATAAGGAACTATTGCCGCTTGTCCCACATTCGCAACAACTGATGAAAGAAACACTATACTAGCTGGTCGTGAAGAAATAGATTTTAAACGAAGCGCTTTTGCTAATAAAATTCCCGTCGTCACATTAGCGCGCACCATATCGTCAATATTACCAGCATTTAGCATACGTAATGGTTTTGTCATATGAATACCAGCACAATGCGCAACACCAGTTAATAAACCATATGTACTAGTAATAGCTTGCATTTTTTCAGCTAAACCATCAAAATTCAATAAATCAAACTGAACAAGTGCGTGATCGTTAACTTGCATCGCTGCCAACGTTTCTTCTAACATGGCTTTATTTCTACCTAACAAGATAACTTTTGCACCTAGTGTAGCGCAAAGAATTGCTGTCGCTCGACCTATACCGCTAGATGCACCGGTAACAAGTATCAATTTTCCTTGCAATAAAAACGGATTCATAAAAACCCTTTATCGATAGAGGCATCTAAAATAATAACCGGGAGTATTAAGGTTTTGTGTAAGACACAAGCAATCGTTGCCCAAGAAAACCCTACGCCAAAACCGGACAACAATATTTTACTCGCTACATCAGACTTGAAACTAACAGCATGATGACATAACGTAAGTGGAATTGATGCCACACTGGTATTACCAAAGGTGCTTAAACTCATCAATGCTTTGGCAGAATCCAGCTGCCTTTTTTTAATTAAATGCTTCAACATAAATTCATTGGCTTGATGAAAAACAAAATAATCAATATCGCTTGCACGCCAATTTGCTAAAGCCAACGCTTGCATAATGGTTTTTGGTACTTCTCTTAAAGTAAAGGAAAAAATATCAGCACCATTCATAAACAACTCGGTTTTAGCGCGAAAACCTGCTTCACATGAAATTCTTCTTTGCGTTTTTTCATCAGCTTTGACTCTGAAGGCACCCGCTTCTACGATGAGTTTATCGTATTCACTACCATCCGTTCCATAATCAAAAAAAAGAGGAGCAGCATCTTGATCATATTCTAACAGCGTAGCACTACCTGCATCACCAAATAAAAATGCCACTGATCGATCTTGTTCAGAAACAAGCTTAGAAATAGTATCTCCCGCTAATAATAGGCCTTTTTTAAACACCCCGGTACTTAACATTTGCGCCAAAACAATCAATCCATACGTGTAGCCCGAACAACCCAAGTTAATATCAAATGCCATTGTTTTATGACTTAAACCTAAGCGATGTTGCAATATACACGCAGTAGAAGGCAATACATAATCGGGTGTTTGGCTAACAAAAATAAGTATATCGATAGAATGTGGGTCGCAAACTAATTCTGTGAGTAACTGTTCAGCTGCAAAAAAACATAAATCTGAAGCGCACTGTTTATTGACCACTCTTCTTTTATGAACGCCTGTACTGCTAATAACTTTAGCGCTTTCTTCAGCAGAAAAATTTGTGGCAGTTAAATTATCGATTTCTTTATGAGGAACACACGAAGCTACGCCACGTATACCAACATGATTAATAGATGGGTTATTCACAATTTCATGCCGTTAAGAGTGTAACGATATCATTTACGGTACTAGCTTGAGCAATTGCTTTGGCAGATAACGATTTATTAAAATCTTCATCTGCCAAAGCAATGATACTGATTATGGCAATAGAATCCCAGTCTTTAATACTTTCAGTGCCATTTAACGTGCCTGGTGATAGCTCGGCCACTTCATCCAGTTTTAACAAAATTTTCTTGTAATCCATAATTATCCTTAAATTTCAAATGCTGTCGTTAGTTTTTCAGCATACTTTCTATACTCTTTAATGAAGCAATTAAAATACTAGAACTCTCAATATTATAAACAGTTAACTGGTGGCACACTAATCAATCATACGCCTTATGAAATTTCAGCAATAACACGAATAACTCGCTCCAAATCCTCATCACTCAACGCCGGATGTATTGGTAAACATAAAATATTAGCGGCTGATGCTACCGCTACCGATAAATTATTCGACTGCGCCGAAGAAAAATGCTTATACATCGGGAAATCAGCAATCAAAGGATAAAAATAACGCCGCACAAAAATATTTTGATCTTTCAATTTCTGATAAAGCTCATCCCGCGATAAGGGATAATCTGTTTGCACTAAAATCGGAAAATAAGCATGATTTGCGATCATTTCACCCGCTTTTGATAAACAATGAATCCCTTTAATGCTAGTCAAACGCAATCGATAAATAGCATCTATCTCAAAACGTTTTGCCAAAGCTTTATCGATATGTTTAAGCTGCAACAAACCAAATGCGGCATTAATTTCACTCATTCTACCGTTAATGCCCGGCGCTTCCACCGTTACTTCATCGGTAATACCAAAATTTTTCAAGCAATCGATGCGATGTTTCATTGAAGCATCGGCACAAACAATTGCTCCACCCTCAAAGGTGTTAAACACTTTGGTAGCATGAAAACTCAAGACTGATAAATCGCCGTGCTTAAGGATACTACCATTATTATCCCTAACACCAAAAGCATGAGCCGCATCATAAATCACTTTAAGATGATAACGATCAGCTATCTCTTGAATAGCCACCACATCACAAGGATGGCCATAACAATGAACTGGCATGATCGCCGTAGTTTGTAGTGTAATCGCAGCTTCTATTTTAGTAGGATCAAGATTCAGCGTATGCGGATCAATATCCACAAACACCGGCGCAATACCATTCCAAAGCAACGAATGCGCTGTTGCCACAAACGAATACGGCGTGGTGATAACTTCGCCTTTAATATTTAAGGCTTGCAATGCCGTTAACAGCGCAATCGTACCATTGGTAAAGAGTGAAATAATTCCACTCCCAAATAGTCACACAAAGCTTGCTCTAGTTGTTGATGTAATGGCCCACCATTGGTAAGAATTTTATTAGCCCATATTTGTTCTAAATAAGGCAAAAATTCAGCTAATGGCGGCAACAACGGTTGAGTTACAAAAATAGCGTCTTGATTACTCATGAGTCATTAACTATAAAATTAAATTTCCGTATAGCCTTGTGGATTCATGGATTGCCACAGCCAGGTATCTGCACATATTTTTTCTATACTTTCTTTTGCTTGCCAATCTAACAGTGTTGCAGCTAAAGAAGGATCCGCTAGACAAACAGCAAGATCACCTGCTCGCCGCCCAACCATTTTATAAGGAATAACTTTAGCCGATGCGGCTTCAAAAGCATGGATCATTTCCAAAACTGAATAACCACGCCCCGTTCCTAAATTAACCGTTAATGGCAGCGCCTCATGCCAGCTTTCTATCGCTTGCAACGCTGCCACATGACCTTTCGCTAAATCCATGACATGAACATAATCGCGCACCCCAGTTCCATCAAGCGTCGGATAATCATTGCCAAAAATACTTAAGTTCGCTAATTCACCACTCGCTACTTGTGATATCAAAGGAAGCAAATTATTAGGCTTGCCACAAGGAGCTTCGCCAATCAAACCGCTCTCATGATTGCCGACTGGATTGAAATAACGTAATATAGCCACTTGCCAATTTGCATCCACTTTGACAATATCACGTATTATCTCTTCGATCATTAACTTGCTTTGCCCATAAGGTTGACAAGCCGATAATAAAGAATTTTCAGCAATCGGCATTATTGTCGATTGCTGATAGACAGTAGCTGAAGAACTAAAAATAAGCTTATATACTTGACTTTCTTTCATCACTTTTAATAGCGACAGTGTGCCAGCTATATTGTTATCATAGTAGTTTAAAGCTTGGTCGATAGATTCGTTTACTGATTTCAAACCGGCAAAATGAATAACGGCAAACGGTTTTTCAACAGCAAATACATTACGCAGAGAATCCGTATCGCGCACATCGAGAACATAATGTTTAAAATCTCGCCCGACAATTTTTTTGACTCGTGTCAAGGCTATTTCTGAACTATTACAAAAATTGTCGAGTACTACAATCTCAAAGCCCGCCTGCATTAGCACAACACAGGTGTGCGAACCAATATAGCCTGCACCACCGGTAATTAAAATCTTTTTTTTGTTCATTAGCTTAATCATTGTTTAATTTATAAAGCACCTTAATGTCACGCCGTTACATCGATAAAAGTCGCTATAGTCACACAAAGCTTGCTCTAGTTGTTGATGTAATGGCCCACCATTGGTAAGAATTTTATTAGCCCATATTTGTTCTAAATAAGGCAAAAATTCAGCTAATGGCGGCAACAACGGTTGAGTTACAAAAATTGGCATTTTTTAATCATATTAAGATGAATGAAATATTTAAAATCCTACAATTAAAAATAAAATAGAAATACATATAGCTCTAGATCAGTTCATTACAAGCCATATTACAATAACATTAAAACCTATCAAGTTTTAAGATGTAAAAGCGATCTTATCATTTTTTTTGCCTTTATAGGTAATATATATTTAATGAAATTTCTTAGTTCATATTTAAATACATGCT
>CAISUE010000043.1 GCA_903888615.1 uncultured Gammaproteobacteria bacterium | reverse complement strand
GTGAGTAATTCTACTAGCACAAATTTAAACCCAACATATACACCATCATAGGAATAATCAATGCTCGGACACTGTCGCTCCATAACAAACTATTAAACGTTAATAACAAAGTAGCGACAACGACTAAACTCAAACCAACGGCAACGATTTTTTTGACATTAACATAATGAATGAATGCTATCACGCTCAGAGAACCTAAAGCACCGGCGCCAAAAATCCATAGTTGCAACAGTCCATACAGTTCTGGCGCAAGCTGCAATTGTTTAATCATGACAAACGCTGAACCGGTTAAATACGCGATCACTCCACTTGTCAAAGCAGCATATAACAACAAGTTAGCCATAAATTCAACATTTTTACTCAACCCTACATACACCAGGATCACTTCCTTAAAGCTCATCGGCACTAGAGTTGGTTTATGCTTCGGCAAACTTTGCCATAAGCCACCCACAGCCAGCAAAGCAATCATAAACACGATTAAAAAATTAGCTCGCCAACCTAAGGTGATAAAAAGATAACCGCCCAGTACAGGGCCTAACATGGGGGAGAGGGTGCTGCCAAAATTAATCAAGGCCAGCAAATGAATTCTGTGTGAGCCTTCATAGCGATCATTGATGATACTCAAGGTACTGACATTCAAAGAACAAACACCGACTCCTTGCAAAAACCGCCCTAGCATTAACACACTCATCTGCATGGCTAAGGCACAACTTAGCGTCCCGATTAAAAAACAACTCCCCCCGCGAGTAATACCCTCCGCTCACCCCATTTTGCTACTAAAAACCCTAAAAAAAATTGCGGCACTGCCACACCCAACAACCAAGCTGTCATAGACAATTGAATCGCCTGAGCGGTAGTATTAAACACGTTAACCAACGCTGCCATACTGGGCAAGTAAATATCGTTCGATAAATTTGCCGCGATATTATAAACCACTAACAACACCGGCACCCAGCGGGCATTGTTAATGGTAACGTTATCTACTTGAGCGAGTTTAACCACGCTATATCCCCTTGCTTTCTCATCAAGAAAGCGCAGAGCAAAAAGCATACCAAAAGAGACAGAAGTACCTCAAAAGAAAGTAGCCTTAAGCAATAAAGGGGGGTATTCAACACGGCAGGTGCGCGTTAACCTTTAGCGTAGCTTCAATGTCGCAAGGCCAATTAATACTAACATCACCGTCATAATCCAAAAACGCACGATAATGCGTGGCTCAGGCCAACCTTTTAATTCAAAATGGTGATGTATCGGTGCCATTCGAAAAATTCGTTTACCGGTCATTTTAAACGATGCCACTTGCAATATTACGGACACTGCTTCTAACACAAACACCCCACCCATTACAAAAAATACTAATTCTTGGTGCACCAATACCGCTAACGCCCCAAGCGCACCGCCTAAACCCAGCGAACCAACATCCCCCATAAAAACTTGTGCTGGATACGTGTTAAACCATAAAAATCCTAAACCTGCGCCCATCAAAGCGGCGCAAAACACCACTAATTCGCCAGTACCGGGGATAAAAGGAACCGTTAAATAATGGGCAAAGGCATAGTTACCAGTTACATAAGCAAAAATACCCAATGCACCGCCAACTAAAACAATGGGTAAAATCGCTAAGCCATCCAAACCATCGGTTAAATTAACAGCATTAGAACTACCAACAACCACTAAATAAGTCATTGCGATTGAAAAAACCCCCAGTGGCAGCACTAAATGCTTAAAGAAAGGAATCACCAAAGCGGTTTCTGCCGGCAAGGTAGCATAATGGTACATAGTCACCGCGGCTATCAGCGCAAAAATCGACTGCCAAAAAAGCTTCCATTTGGCCGATAAGCCACGACTATTTTTACGAATCATTTTCCGATAATCATCAACCCAACCAATAGCGCCAAAAGTCAACATTACCCCTAACACTAACCACACATAACCATTACTTAAGTCAGTCCATAACAAGGTCGTTAAGGTAACGCTGATTAAAATCAATGCCCCACCCATCGTCGGTGTGCCTGCTTTACACAAATGCGATTGTGGCCCATCGGTTCGTACCACTTGACCGATTTTATAACGGCTCAGGCGGCGAATCATCGGCGCACCTAGGACTAACGATAAAATGAATGACGTCAGTACGCTTAAAATAGCTCTTAACGTCAAATATTGAAAAACCCGAAAACCATGAAAATAATGCGCTAACCAATCACTCAGCCACAATAACATAAGAAAAAACCATATAAAGTCAAAACTGAGAATGTTAACATAAACCTTTCCGTATTTGAAAAACTCTATGGCATCCATACAGTACGTACACGCGGATTAAAGCCATTCTGCCTTACGGAAAAATTCGGCCATCAACATCCGTGTTCATGGGGCCTTGTGAGAAAAAGCTTATGCTTTTTCTCACAAGGCCTTCCTTAACAATTCCCCATCGTGCAAGGAGCCGCTAGCTTATCTCTACACAAGAAATAGGAAAATGTGCTGAATAGCTACCTCTATGGTAGAATTACCCCCATTGCAAATAAAAACGGAACTGTGCTGATGTCGTTTAATATTGATAAAATCGCCCACCTAAGCCGAATTGCTGTAACGGCTGAAGAACAGTTACAGCTCGAACCCAAATTAATGACCATTGTTGCAATGATCGATCAGTTACAGAGTGTCGACACAACCAATATCGAACCGATGGTCAACCCGTTAACCGACTATTTGTGTTTGCGAGCCGATCAAGGCACTGAAACCAACAACCGTGAAAAATACCAAGCCATCGCGCCACTTGTCGCCTCTGGCCTTTATATTGTCCCCAAGGTAATTGACTGATGCATACCAAAACGCTCCGTGAATTAAGTCACGCACTGCACCACAAACATATTTCCAGTGTTGAATTAACAAGCCATTATTTGCAGCGCATTGCACGCTTTGAACCTGAATTAAACAGTTTTATCACCCTGAATCCTGACGCTGCCCTACTCGCTGCGAAAGCTGCCGATCAAGCCATTCATGCGCAAACACACGGTCCATTAACAGGCATTCCCATTGTCCAAAAAGATATTTTTTGTACCGATGGCATAAAGACCACCTGTGGCTCTAAAATGCTTGCTAATTTTATTGCCCCTTATGATGCAACAGTCGTTGAAAAATGCCATCAAGCGGGCTTAGTGATGCTTGGCAAAAGCAATATGGATGAATTTGCTATGGGCTCCTCCAATGAAACCAGTTTTTATGGATCCGTGAAAAATCCTTGGGATTTATCACGCGTACCCGGCGGTTCATCGGGTGGCTCAGCCGCTATTATCGCCGCGCGTTTAAGCCCCCTTGCCACTGCCACCGATACGGGCGGCTCGATTCGCCAACCGGCAGCTTTTTGTGGCATTAGCGGACTTAAACCCAGCTATGGTCGCGTATCGCGCTTTGGTATGATTGCCTTTGCCTCCAGTATGGATCAAGCCGGTTTAATGGCAAATTCTGCTGAAGATATCGCATTAACACTGCAAGCGATCGCTGGCTTTGACCCGCGTGATTCAACGTCGGTCAATCAACCGGTACCGGATTATCTCGCCACCTTAAATCAAGATCTCACCGGCAAAACCATTGGTTTACCCAAAGAATTTTTTGCAGGTTTGGACAGTGACATTGCCACATTAATCATGGATGGCGCCAAAGAATTAGAAAAACTTGGCGCCCGCCTGATTGAAGTTTCCCTGCCACATGTGCACTTATCGGTGCCCGTCTATTATGTCATCGCACCAGCGGAATGCTCTGCTAATCTCGCCCGTTATGATGGTGTCCGTTTTGGTCACCGCTGCTCTGACCCTAAAGATTTATTGGATCTTTATCAACGTTCACGGGCTGAAGGTTTTGGCGCCGAAGTCAAAAGGCGCATCATGGTTGGTACCCACGTCTTGTCCGCCGGTTGTTATGAAGATTATTTTGTCAAAGCGCAACGAGTCAGGCGCTTAATTGCCAACGATTTTCATAGTGCGTTTCAATCGGTCGATGCTTTGCTCGGCCCAACCGCGCCTGGCACTGCCTTTAAATTGGGTGAAAAAGCCTTTGATCCCGTCAGTATGTATTTATCCGACATTTACACCATCGCCACCAATTTGGCAGGACTTCCTGGTATCTCTATCCCCGCTGGCTTTCACAAGGGTTTACCGGTGGGCTTACAACTCACCACGCGCAATTTTGATGAAGCGACTTTATTAAATATCGCCCATCGTTATCAACACGTTACAGCATGGCATAAAGCCATGCCGGAGTATGTCGCATGAATTGGGAAATCGTTATTGGTTTAGAAGTTCACACACAATTAAAAACAGCGACCAAAATTTTTTCTGGCAGCGCTACCGCTTATGGTGCTGAGCCAAACACCCAAGCCAACAGCGTTGATTTAGCCTTTCCCGGCGTTTTACCCGTTTTAAATCAAACCGCCGTCGAAATGGCATTAAAATTTGGTTTAGCCGCAAATGCCAATATTAATCACTTATCTGCTTTTGATCGAAAATTGTATTTTTACCCTGATTTACCCAAAGGCTATCAAATCAGTCAATTTCACATTCCTATCGTTGGTGCAGGTTTTCTCGATATTGAACTCGACGATGGTCAACACAAACGTATTGGGATTACCCGCGCACATTTAGAAGAAGATGCCGGTAAATCCCTGCACGATGTCTATGACGGTATGTCGGGTATTGATCTCAATCGTGCTGGTACCCCATTATTGGAAATTGTATCAGAACCCGATATGCGTTCTGCTGCAGAAGCTGTCGCTTATTTAAAAACACTGCATTCTTTAGTGACGTATTTGGATATTTGCGATGGCAATATGCAAGAAGGCTCTTTTCGTTGCGATGCCAATGTTTCAGTGCGCCCCATGGGTAGCAGTACCTTAGGCACGCGAGCCGAAATTAAAAACGTCAATTCATTCCGTTATGTTGAAAAAGCTATTCATTACGAAGTGGAACGGCAAATTGACTTATTGGAAAGCGGTGGCATCGTTAAACAAGAAACCCGTTTATATGACTCGGTTACCAATACCACGCGAAGCATGCGCAGCAAAGAAGAAGCCAATGATTATCGCTATTTTCCTGATCCGGATTTATTAATGGTCCATGTTACCGATGCGATGCTAAAAGAAGCAATAGCTTCCATGCCAGAGTTACCGAATGCCAAGCAACAACGCTTCCAAAGCCAATATGGCTTAAGCGCTTATGATGCTAAAGTGATGAGTGCTTCACGGGCTTTAGGGGATTATTTTGAGCAAGTCGTAGCTATGGGAGTCAATGCTAAACTCGCCGCCAATTGGGTCATGGGAGATTTAGCGGCTAATTTAAATAAGCATTTATTGGCTATTGGCGAAAGCATTATCGATGCTGCAGCATTGGCAGCGTTATTAACACGCATTGAAGATAATACCATTTCCGGTAAAACGGCTAAAATTGTCTTTGAAGCGATGTGGGCAGGTGAAGGCTCTGCTGATCAGATTATCGAGACGCGCGGCTTTAAACAAGTCAGTGATACCGGGGCGTTAGAAAAAATTATCGATGACATCATTGCAGCTAATCCCGGTCAATTAGCCGAATACCGCGGTGGCAAAGATAAATTATTTGGCTTTTTTATAGGCCTTGCTATGAAAGCCAGCAAAGGCCAAGCTAATCCGCAGCAATTAAATGATCTCTTGAAGCAAAAATTAGCCGGTTGACAAATTTTGCCTGTAAAAATGAGCTGATTATTTTTACAGGCAAGCAGTACATGGTCCTTTCACTGCCCATTATCTCAATTACTTTGCTTAAAATTTTTATTAAAGTCGATATTTATCAACCCCAAACAGGATATACTAAGTGCTCTTTGGTTTCTTATCTACGTTTCCAACCAAATCTAAAGAAATAGGCGTATTTAATTTATACGTCATTTTTTCTACCGCACTGACTAGCTCTTGCGAAGAATTAGGCGGTAATTGCTCTTTAAAAAAATCTCCTATTTGCTTAGCCAAGCACGCTTTATAATTATTATGGTTATTTAAAAACGCACTTTGATCAGGAGCTTCAGCGTCATAATTTTGTTCAATATTTCATTGTATGTGCCACAATGTATTTATTAAATTTTGTTCATACACATAAATACTTGGCTTATTGACTATCTTATCAACAGTTTAAAGTTAAAGCCATAGCGAAACAAACTGTGCTGTGGCCGTATGCCATTGCAAAAACGCTTGAACTTAATAGGCTTGGTTGTGGCACACCATTCACCTGTTTTATGCGCCCAACAAAAGCCTATAGCTAACAAAGCCATCATTTTTTCAATACGTTCACCTTTTGTCAAATGGGTGTCTTCAAAACGAAAACCTCG
>CAISUE010000042.1 GCA_903888615.1 uncultured Gammaproteobacteria bacterium | reverse complement strand
AGCTTTGCTTTAAGAAAGAATTACGATTTGGATAACATAAAGCTACTGTGTAAATTTAGGTGTATGTGATAATTTAGAATACCTTCTTTTATTAAACTTTATTCATGCAAATTAACATATTCGTAAATAATGGGTTAGAGTATTATGAAAAATATCAGAAGTACTTATTTAACAATTTTTTGAAACAAGTACTCATTTTCTTTTCTTTATTATTATTCGTGGGTATTGTTTTTATATATTCAGGGCTAAAAGAAGGTTTTGACAATCAGACATCAGAAACTAATTTCTTGGAAAATGGGAAAAGAGTTATTACCCATACAAATAATTATTATTACCATTTGCCAGTAGGCATTGGAATTTCATTAATTATTGTTTTTATTCTCATTTCTTTGCTGTTATACAGTTCAGTCAGGAAATCAAAAAAGCGTTTTAATAAGATGCTTGACAAATTAGATGGAAGAGAGTATAAAATTTCTATTTCAATTAATGAAAAAACCATAGCTTATAAAGACACTGAGGTTGAAATGCAAGTTATGTGGTCAGTAATAAGAAAATATAACATAAAGAAGGACTATGTATTATTGTTCAGCAATCACATAATTGCAAATTTTTTAATTATTCCTTGTAGCCAAATGTCAAAAGAACAATATCAAGAATTTCTTTTGTTTTTAAACCAAATTAAGAAGGAGTGAAAGGACTATGAAGCTTACAATGAATTTGCTTTATCCAAACATACTATCAACAATTTTTAAGAATTGTTTAGTCAATCTGTTTCCTATGCTTCTGGGTTGACTGACCATTAAAAAAGATGTTGAAATTTTATAAAATGATAGAGCAATCTTTTGTATTTTTTGATAGGTATCATCTTATAGCATAAATTAGCATGTTAAGAGTTAGCGAAGTTGTAAACTTAAGAACCAATTTTATTGATAGTAAGCGAATGGTTATTTTAATAAAAGAAGCAAAGGGGAAAAAAGATAGAGTTGTTTCATTGAGTCCGGTATTATTAGTAATGTTGAGGTATAATAAAGCCGGGTAGCATTCACAGCCTTCGGCATAGCTTTGCTACGCATTTAATTGATTCGGGAACAGATGTAACCATGATACAAAAATTACCAGGCCATAATGACCTTAAAACAACATTACGTTACCTTCACACCAGCAACCGAGACTTACTTAAAATAATAAGTCCGTTGGATGATTTAAATTTAAGCTGAGTTGTATTTGCGCTACTCGATATTATCCGCGTTTTTTTTAATAACGCATTGTAAATTAAAGGATACTAAAAATTGTTTTTATAATCAGGGTAGCGTATATTAGCGGAAATACACACGTTAGCGGTCAGTTTAGAGAACGACTACCTACAGACAAACAATGACAATAGAATTGATACCAGTAATTGAAATCGGATATAAGAATCAGGTCGTGACAGCACCCGACAAATATCCTTATTGGGACTATTCTGAAATTTGGGACAAGTATCATGAAGACTGTTATCAAAAAGCAGGTTTCAAAGACAAATTAATACCTTATTTAAAGGGTTCATCATTTTATAAACTATCGGACATTACAACCAATAATTTGACTAAACTCACCTTTGACCATACGCAAGAAATGAGAGATGGTAAATATAAACGACCTCAGGACACTTGTACATTTTCTGGTGGT
>CAISUE010000041.1 GCA_903888615.1 uncultured Gammaproteobacteria bacterium | reverse complement strand
TTGCCCTTCTTGTCTATTTTGGGATGAAGTCCAAGGTCCCCGTCGCTTTAAAGGTTTTATGGATTGCTCTTGCATGGACGGTTACGGAATTTTTAAGATCCGAGATGCCGGTTTATCATACTATTAATCTTAAAAGTTAACGATTTTTTATTTTTTAATTGAGGATTTATATCATGATCATTGAAGAAATTAACGAAAATACAAGTAATGAATTTGACACATCGTTAATTACTCAGCTATTGAACCATCCTGATAATTTAGTCAGCAATGAAATCATTCAAATTACTAGCCATGAAGTAATAGAATGGGATTACCGTAAAGTAACAGTAAAATTCATACAGCTTGCCATACCATTTTCAGCTACACGTCTATTTGATATTTGTTCAGAAATTGTCGGTGGCATTTTATTTTCTCATTTAGGACCAGAGTATTTAGCAGCTAACAGTCTTCTTATTTCCATGCAGCGTTTGTTTACCTCAACAGGAACTGCCTTTTTATTTTCGATGGGCGTTTCTTTACGTCAGCATAATAAAAATCCTAAGAAAATCGGTGAAATAACGCGCCAAGGCATACTACTTAGTATTTTATTAAGTTTTCCTCCCATCGCTATTGCAGCTTGCAGTGATGCATTATTGGTGCGTTTAGGTCAGGACAATGAGGTAGCATCTATCATTAATGATTTTTATGTAGGAGCAATACCTAGTCTTCCTTGCATTTTAATTTCTTCAGCATTACAGCAATTTACATTAAGCATTGAACAGCCAAATATCTCTTTAATCATTAATATTTTAACGAATGTAATGGTGTTAAGTCTTGGATCGATATTTACCTTAGGTTTATTGGGAGCTCCAAACTTAGGTGTTCGTGGCTTAGGTTATGCCTATTCCATAAGCTATGGTTTATCAGCCTTTGGTCAAGCTCTATTTTTTTTACTTTCACCATCATACAAAAACTATCAACTTGGCGTTATTAACTGCATTGATTTACAGTCATTTATTAACGAATTAAAATCTTTGTTTTTGTTAGGTTTACCAATTGGATTGCAAGTATCTGCCGATTATCTTATGCGTTTTTCATTATTGATTATTGCCGGTTGCTTAGGTCAAGATTTACTTATGGTAGCGAGAATTACTGAAATGGTTTATATATTTTTATTTACTACCATCATTAGAGCCGCTCAAGTCACGACAAATCTTAGCAAAGACGCTTACACTGAAAAAAACAAACCATTAATTAAACAAATTGCTTATGTTAATATTAGCACTATGCTATCACTTACAGCCGTATGGACAAGTATTGCTTATGCGCTGAAAAATCCTTTACTAAATTTATTTTTTAATAGTGACGATCTCAATAATCACCAAATCATTTATTATAGTAACTGGTTATTTGGCTTATATCCCTTGGGGTTAACAGCGGAGGCAGTTAGATATACGTTAGCAGGTTCATTACGCGGCTTAAAAGATACCACGACGTCCATGTGGAACAGTGTGCTCATACTCATTTTACTAGGCATTCCAGCGATGTATTTTGGCTATGAGTTTAAAATGGGGCTGCCTGAAATTTATGGTATTGCCAATGGTACTTTAGCATTAGCTGCTATCTCCTTATCCTTCCGATGGAGGAAAGCCATTCGATCACTCTTTACCAATGAAGCTTCGATTGAAAATCGTCAGGAGGATCAAATAAAATCCGTTTCTAGCAGTACTTTTTCACGAATAAGAAATTGGTCACCATCATTTTTTTCTACGAAAACGCTATTACCGCCTGTGGCTGACCCAATTGAAGAAATAGCATCAAACAGTAACATCGCTTTTAATTCTTAAAAAATGAGCATACTGTAATGAAACTTAAACATAAACGTGTGGTAATTATTGGTGGCAGCTCAGGAATAGGCTTTGCTACTGCACAATTAGCATTGCAAGAAGGTGCTGAAGTTATTATTGCTAGTCGTGATAGTGAAAAACTAAATAACGCAAAATTGCAATTAGAGTGTGACGTTTTAATCAAACAAATTGATATTAATGACCCAAATAAACTAGCACTATTTTTCAAGGAAATAGCTTGTTTTGATCATCTTCAATTGCCAGCAGCCGATATTTCTTCAGGACCTTTTTTAATGACTCATACCAGTGTAGTTAAAAAAACTTTTGAAACTAAATTTTGGGGTAACTACAACGCAATTAAATATGCTTATCCGTATATTGCCAAAGAAGGTTCTATCACATTGTATTCGGGGCGATTAGGTCAACGCCCGTCAAAAAACACTGCTATTTTGTCAGCCGTTTCAGCGGCGATTGAAGGGTTAGGCAGAGCTTTGGCACTAGAATTAGCGCCAGTAAGGGTTAACGTTCTCTCTCCGGGTTTAACTAAAACAGAATTTTGGTCTAATATGGAAGAAACAGAACGCAATCAATTATTTGAAAAAATCAGCAATGACTTTCTTATTAAACGGGCAGCATTACCTTTGGAAATTGCTCATGCCGCTATGTATTTAATGTTAAGTACTTTCACAAGTGGAAGCACCCTATATATTGATGGTGGCTATACGTTTAAATAACGAAAATTATTTTTAGATAAAAATTTCAGTCAATTAGACTAACCTCAAAAAGAAATTTCATGAGGCTACGGGAGTATTCACTAAACTGTGTCAAGCACTTTAACTTATTATAATTTTATAACACAAGGAAAATTTCATAGTGGACCCACCAGGGCAATCGCATTGCGAGATAAAGCCTAGAGCGGTCTGTAGGGGGATGAGTTAAAATGTTTTTTTCTAACGCCAATGGATGACTGTCTCATGCCCCTGTCTAGCCAATTTTTAAGCCATTTTGAATCGTTAACCGATCCTCGTCAAAAGAATCCACATCTTAAACGTCATTTACTCAGTGATATTTTGGTATTGACGATTTTAGCGGTGATTTGTGGGGCAGACAGTTGGGTAGAAATTGAAGAGTTTGGTGAGGAAAAACAAGAGTGGTTACAGACTTTTTTGACGCTGAAACATGGCATTCCGTCACATGACACGCTGGGGCGCGTGTTTGCCAGCTTATCGACGCGTGAATTAGAAGAGTGCTTTATCCATTGGGTGCACTCTTTGGTGCAGGTGAGTGACGGTAACATTATTGCGGTGGATGGAAAGACGGTACGAGGTTCACGCAAGACACAAAAAGGCCAAAAACCCAAAGCCATCCATATGGTCAGTGCCTGGGCAAGTCAGCAGAATATGGTGTTAGGCCAACGGCAAGTGGATGGCAAATCAAACGAAATTACCGCGATACCTGAATTACTGAAGATGCTGGAGCTGAGTGGTGCTGTGGTAACGATCGATGCGATGGGCTGCCAGCGTAAAATAGCCGCGCAAATTATCGAACAGGGTGGTGATTACGTGTTATCGGTCAAAGACAACCAAGGCGTTTTGCACCAAGAAATCGCAAGGCTGTTTGAAAAAGTCGAAGAAAAGAACTGGCAAGCTATTTGGCATAAACAGGCTGAAACAGTGGATGGTGGTCACGGTCGGGCGGAAACACGCCGATACTCGGTGTTACCGGTGATGTATTGCCCCTGGTTGGTCAGTCAAAAATGGCGGGGGGTTGCAAAGCTTGGTGATGGTAGAGAGAACAGATGAGATACACGATCACGTCAGTCTTGAAAAGAGTCATTATATCAGTTCGTTAAAGCCCGATGCTGAAGTCATTGGCAGAGCTATTCGTGGTCATTGGTGTGTGGAAAACCAGTTGCATTGGAGCTTAGACGTGGCTTTTCGTGAAGACCAATGCCGAGTAAGAATAGGAAATGCAGCGAGCAACTTTTCCATTATTCGCCATCTTGCTTTAAATTTATTAAAAAACGAAAAAACGTCGAAAGTGGGTATAAAAATTAAACATAGCAAGGCCGGCTGGAGCAACACCTATCTCGCTAAAGTCCTTAATGCAAGCACTTCTTGAATGCGTTTACCCTGATTATGTGGCAGCCCCGCTTTTCACCTCATAAATCCTTAAGCTAAGTTGAAGTAAAATGATCAAAAGTTAATACCTAGGAAGAAACATTGGGATTTTACCGAGACATGAAGATACAAGATTTTTTAAATACGCCACTCGAATATAAAAAAACATTTATACGCCTAGATTTACGCGATAACTCTTTAAATCTTCTCACGCCTAAGAAATGGCAAGCGTTTTTGAAAGGCCTTGCACAGTGCCCAAACTTAACGACACTGCATTTAAGCGGGAACAATTTAGGATCTCTCACGCCTGAGCAGTGGCGAACGTTGTTTGAAGGCCTTGCACAGTGCCCACACTTAACGACACTGGATTTAAGCGGGAACGATTTAGGATCTCTCACGCCTGATCAGTGGCGAACGTTGCTTGAAGGCCTTGCACAGTGCCCACACGTAACGACACTGGATTTAAGCTGGAACTATTTAGCATCTTTTACAGTTGACGCCCTGCAAAGCACCTTAGCTTTAAATTATATTGAAACCCTAATTTTAGGGGCACATGACGTTAGCCTAATGTCAAAAAATCAATTAAACGCTATAATAGAACTGTTTCCACAGGCGTCAAAAATTTCTTTAATTTCTTTACCGTACTTTGGTATGAGTTGTGGCTCGAATAACAGTAATTATTTGCACGATCGCATAATTGAAAGAACTGTTTTCAAAGCGTGCGTTTTATACCAATTAGAAAAAAAAGGTTTTCAAAAAAAATCTGACCCAACAAGAAATGAAATAACGAATGAACACCCTAACATTCGCTTAAATCAAGAGATATTACGTCATATTGTCAGTTATTTACCAAATAATGAAAGCATTATCAAAGGATTAAATGGTTTATGGGACAAGGATAAAGCACTGCAGCGAGAAATGAACATTTTTATGGCACAAAGGGCTAAAAGAAATCCGTTACTTAGTTTATTTTTTAACAGGCCGTCGCCACCTGCTTACTATGAAGCTAGTATGGAGAACTTGCAAGCCTCGTTAGATTCCCAAAAACAAGCGGGGGAAGATATCTCTGTGGTCTGTTCTCAAATTATAGCGGCATTCGGTGCTAAAAAAAATCGCAATCCAATTGAACAAGCATTTCTAGCATTTTTTCAGAAAAATATTATTCCCGAATCATCAACGAAAATGCCCCCAATTTAATCGATCCATTCAAGAAACACACAGCGCTCGCATTTCGATTGTTGCTTGGGCCAATCCAACAAAGAGGGCTCGGGCAATGATAGCATGGCCAATATTGAGTTCTGTAATCGCGGCAATGGCAGCAATCGCTTGGGTATTGCCATAATGCAAACCATGACCGGCATTCACTTGCAAACCTAAATTCACACCTAATTCAGCGGCATGCTTAATGCGCTGCAATTGCAGACGTTGAGCCTCAAGCGCGCAAGTTGCATATTCCCCGGTATGCAATTCAATCATTACTGCACCCGTCGCTTGAGCAGCAAGCATATGCGCTTCCAAAGGGTCGATAAATAATGACACGCGAATACCCGTTGCTTGCAAACGCTTTACCGCATCTGAAATAGCCTCAAAATGCCTTACTACATCTAAGCCACCTTCGGTGGTTAATTCTTCACGTTTTTCAGGCACTAAACAACAAAAAGCCGGCTGGACGGTCAGCGCAAAGTCGACCATCTCTGGCGTCACAGCCATTTCTAAATTTAATGGGATACCTAAAGCACGCTTCAATGCCAGCACATCGGCTCTCTGAATGTGACGCACATCTTCTCGGCAATGGACTGTAATGGAATCCGCACCCGCGTGTTGCACGCTTAAGCCTGCCTCAACAATATCTGGGTAAGGGGTCTTACGCGCTTGCCTCAGGGTAGCGACATGATCGATATTGACGCCGAGTAATTTACGTACAGTAATCATATTCACGCTCTTTTGTTAATCGTTGCTGTTCGATAAAGCCAATACTATAAAACAGCGGTCACCACACAACTCAATACAATACCCACAGGCACAAAATGATTACTCACCACGGTTAACACATCGGTCGATTGACTAATAGCAAACGGAACCGCTAACACGCCCCCCTTAACGTCGACTCTACCACTAAACCACACGCCAATAACATCGCACGTTGCTGTGCTGTTGCACGGTGTTTTTCTGTATTTTCACTAGCCACGTGCGCGCGTTTTTTAGCCCGCGTCCAAAAACGCGCGACAAAGGCACTGATAAAACCACCCAAAACCATCAGAGTGGTAGCATCTAAGGGTAAATAAATCCCTAAACCGACGGGGCTAAAACAATGGTTTTTTTATGGTAAAGTTAATCGCCGCAAAACCGCTACAAAAAGCCAACACCATCGCATAGTGTAAACTGTCTAACTGCAACGCTTGCTGTAAATGATGGCGAAATAAAAAAAATTCCGATTAAAACCATTGACCCAAGCCAAAAAATCGCTTTGCTGGACATATCCCACTCAGTGCGCGGTATTTTAAAATAACTATCTTGCCCTTTATGCTTAACCCTCATCGCGCGCAAACCCTGATAAAAAGGTTTAGCTAAATTAATCAGGGTCAATAAGCCGCCCAATAACATCACGCCCAAAGCTAAATAACGAATATCGGTATGACCCATGCCATCGATAAAATCCGCAGGAACCCCAACCGATCACTATCCCCACTAAAATACTGAACGTTACGCGCAAACCGACAATATAACCAGCTGCTACTCGTGCGGGCGAAAAACCTAAACCGAGCCCCACCACGCCGCCATGGATCAAATATTGCATACCCATACTGCTATCAGCGCTGGCTTTCAACACATTACCCACTGCCACCCCTTCAGGAAAAGGTAAGTCGAATTACTCCGTAGGATTTTACGAATCGGGATTGAACACAGCACCCCAGTGACCCCACCGATGATAGCAATTACCACACAATCAACGTAGTGAAATTCATGCCAATAAGTTAATACTAATAACGCGGGAATAATGTAAATCATCCCGGCCACCAACGCTTCACCAGCTGATGCTGCTGCGGTTTGCACAATATTGTTTTCTAAAATATTGGCACATTTAAAAAAGCGCAATATCCCCATTGAAATCACTGCCGCTGGAATTGATGCAACAATCGTCGTCCCTGCTTTCAAACCCAAATAAGCATTAGAAGCCGCTAAAATAAGGGCTAAAAAACCCCCAAGAATAACCGCTTTGATTGTGATTTTAGGTAAATGGGTACTGGCGGGAATAAACATTTTTTCTAATGAGGAATGTTTATGAGTGGGCATGGGTTATTTTTAAGTTAAAATGGACTATTATAAAGCCTTAAGCCTGAAGATGCAGCTTTTAATGCATTATCGCGCCCATTTACTCCAATAACGATAAGCTCGTCACCCTCATGGTCCGTCAATTGTATTTCAATCCCGCGAAACGTGAAGACCAACGCTTTGCTAAGCGGGTTAAATGGCTCGGCATAGCGTTAGCGTGCTTAGTGTTATTGTTGGTAAGCCGACTTTTTTATTTGCAAATCCTCCAACACGATTATTACCAAACCCAAGCCAGTAAAAACCAAGCCAATCTATTGGCTATCGAACCATCACGCGGTTTAATTTATGATCGCAATGGCATTATTTTAGCCGACAATGTTCCGGTGTTTAGTTTAAGCATTACCCGTGATCAAACACCCAACCTCGCTAACACATTGAATCAATTGCAAAGCTTATTGGCTTTAAAAGATCGCGAAATGCAATTATTTAAAGAAGATATTAAAAATCACCCCCGTTTTGCACCTATCCCTTTAATTGACCATTTAAGCCAAGAACAAATGGCTAAATTCATGATCAATCAATATCGCTTCCCAGGCGTGAGCATCAAAACTGAGTTTATGCGCCGCTATCCACTAGGGCCTGCTATGGCACCAGTGGTAGGCTATATTGGCCGGATCAATAGTAAAGAATTAAAACACGTCGACCCTGCCAATTATAGCGCCAGTACCAATATCGGCAAGATCGGCGCTGAACGTTACTTTGAAACTACTTTACATGGCCATATTGGTTATCTTCAAGTGCAAATGGATGCGAGTGGTCATATTCTTAAACATTTGGGGGCTATTGCGCCAGTTAGTGGGGATAATTTTTATTTAAGTATCGATAGTCGCTTACAACAAGTGGCTTGCAAAGCGTTTAGTGGTGCGCGAGGTTCATTGGTGGCGATTGATCCAAACTCCGGTCAAATACTCGCCTTGGTATCCAGTCCGTCGTTTGATCCCAATTTATTTGTCGAAGGTATCGATAGCAAAACCTATCGTAGCTTGCAAAATAACCCTGATTTCCCTCTCGTTAATCGGGCGGTACGCGGCTTATTCCCTTTTGGCTCTACCATTAAACCTTTTTATGCTTTGGCCGGCTTAAACAGTGGCGTCATTAGCCCTGATTACAGCATTTTTGATCCCGGTTATTTTAAATTACCGAATAATGAGCATATTTACCATGATTGGCGCCGAAGCGGCCATGGCTTAGTCAATGTCAGCAAAGCCATTGAAGAATCCTGTGATACTTTTTTCTTCGAATTATCTTTAAAGCTCGGTATGACGCGAATGGTTGATGTCTTAAACACATTTGGGTTCGGTAAAAAAACCGGCATTGAAAATTTTGAAGAAATATCGGGTTTGGTGCCCACCCCCGCCTGGAAACAACGTACAAAACAGCAAATGTGGTTTACAGGTGACACCCTCGCCGCTGGCATTGGCCAAGGCTATTTATTAACCACACCGATCGAATTGGCGCAAGGCGTAAGCTTGCTCGCCATGCAAGGCGGCGGCTTTAAACCCACCCTGTTATTAAAACAACAAGCACCAAATGGCGACTGGTTACAAACTGCACCCATCCGCTTCCCGATGCATGATTTTAAAGCCGAAGCTTGGGCAACCGTGATTGGCGGTATGCGCCAATCGATTTCCGTGGGCACCGGTTCATATCATTTCGGTCAAGCACAATTTGGCAAACCGCTGTATACCGCTGCCGGCAAAACAGGTTCAGCCCAAGTCTATAACCTCAATAATAAACGCTACAACAAAGCCATTCGTAAAGATTTACGGGATAATAGTTTGTTTATCGTCTTTGCCCCTATCGATCACCCAAAAATTGCCATTGCCGTCGTTGTTGAACACGAAGAAACCGCTGGCTTCATCGCCCGTCAAGTGGCTGATTATTATTTATTACACTCAGATTCCACTGCAATCATGATGAAAAATGAAGAGGCTAATGAAGATAACACCGCTAACGATGATGAAAATGAGTAAAGGAATCTTTAAAAATAACATGACTTTAATTCTTTGGCTCCGTATAATTGCAACAGCTAACGAAATGAACATTTTAAGGATAAAATATGAGTACGCAATACGAAATAGCCAATGAGGGTGTTTATTCTGAAAATTTTGGTGATGAAAGTGTCGTGGTTAATATGAAAGCCGGCAACTATTACAGTCTAACAGGAATGGCCAGTTATATTTGGGATAGCTTATCCGCGCATGTTTCCGTAGAAGCATTAGAAAATGCGATTGCCAAACGATACCACGCACCGACTGCAAAAGCAGATGTCCGTCATTTTATCAAAGAATTGGTTAATGAAAAACTGATCCATCCCACGTTAAACCATAGCAATGCCGACAGCGATTTTTCATTAGCCCCTGCTGCCTATAGCGTCCCACTATTACGTGTTTTTAAAGATTTACAAGAATATGTAATTGGCTCAGTAAGCTAAATACATTACCCATATGCAAGCCATCATCGATTCAACGCTATTCGAACAATGGTGGCTCGATTGTCTCAACGTCACTCAGGCACTTACTGCTCAACAAAAAAAATACTATCATTTTGGCGAAGCTATTTTCGCTATCCACTTTTATCACGATGACAGTTGTTTTTTTACCCAAGCCATTGCCCATGTAGAATTAACCGTTAACGATACCCATGATTTTCAAATTGATGTCATCGATGGTTCAATCGCCAAGCTACCCACCTGGTTCATTACCCAACACTTAACCACTCTCATCAGTCATCATTTTACCGTCAGTGATAACCAACGCTTTATCCTTCATTACCAAAAAAACACCCAAGTTATCCAATTCATTGACTTAGCAAGCAATAGAGCAGTAGTTTGGTATGCAGCATTAAGTTTGCTTCCTGCCTGGGAACGCAGTTTTCCATTTAGACAAATCTTACATCATTACTTTGAAAACACCGATTACTGCTTGATTCATGGCGCGGCAGTCGGCATTAAGGGGCAAGGCGTATTACTAACCGCCAAAGGAGGATCTGGCAAATCCACTGCCGCCCTAGCTTGCCTGAGTAAAGCTTGGCTTTATGCTGGCGATGACTTTGTTTTATACCAGACAAAAACCAACACCCTCTACAGCTTATACAATGTTGCAAAATTAACGCCACAGCAATTAACCCGATTTAATGGCTTACAAGCGCTGTCTATTGCTATTGATAATGACATGGATAAGCAACAATTATTTCTTTATCCACCCTATCAAAGCCAGTTAATTCGAAAGTTAACATTAACAGCGATCATTGTGCCTCGATATGAAGCATCTACAGAAATGTGTCAGTTAATCCCTATCACTGCTGCACACGCATTATTTTGTATGGCGCCTTCAACCCTGTTTTTACTCAATGCCAAACAAGATTCTTTCAACAAACTAGCACATCTATGCAAATCGATACCAACGTATCAGCTAAACACCAATGACCAGCTTGATGGCATTCCATTAACGTTGCAGACGCTCTTAAATTAAAGGCTACTCTTGAATATCAGTGTCATCATCCCCGTTTATAATGGCGAACAATACCTTAATGCAGCCATTGATTCTGTCTTAGCTCAAGCCTGTGCGGCTGCTGAAATTATTATTATCGATGATGGATCAACCGATAATACCGCTAAGATCGTGCACAATTATGGTACTAAAGTCATTTATCACAAACAAGCTAATTTAGGCGTCTCGGCTGCTCGCAATACCGGCGTAAGGCTGGCTAAAAGTGAGTATCTGATATTTCTTGATCACGACGATGTGTATTTACCTAATCACTTAGCCGATTTTTTAGCACTCTTTCAAAAAAATCCTTGCATTCACGTAGCTGGCGGAAAATGGCGCTATTTATTTGCTTCCCAACGCTTAAAAGATGCGTTTCCTAAACACCACCTCATCGACAAAGAGACTTACGAACCCTATTTAGGCACCCATGTATTCAAAAAAAGCATCTTTGAAACCGTAGGTATGTTCGATGAAAGCTTGAATTTTGGCGAAGATACCGATTTTCTCATTCGTTTAAAAAATCATGGCATAGCAGTCAACTATACAGGTCAGTTATGTTATCTCTATCGCTACCATGAAACCAATACCACGAAATCACTGCGTTACCAAACAGAAAGCAAAACGTGCTTATTAAAAATATTACACAAATCCATTGTTTTTAAGCGCACGCAAGTAAACAAATAAAGATTTACTGCCGTGCATGCTCTTAAGATAAGGCATCAGGGGTTACTACCACTAAAAACAACCGTCAACGCATTATCACGCTCTTGATATTCTGGCGGTTGAATTGTTCCGGTTAAACTTGATAGGTGGTCTAATTGACTTTGCGCTGGCGGCACAGAATTGACCACAGCCAACGACAGCAAGGCTTCTGCAGCAGCGTCTCTTGACATAGGCGGCTTTACTTCCAAATGCTTTAACACAGCTGTAGTAGCTCTCTTTACGATTGGATCGTTATCATTCAACAAAGCTTCTAAAACTGGCAGATTATTCACTTGACGTAGCGCATTCTGATTGTCGATATTATCTATCACTAAAAGCCACAGCAGTCCTATAGCGCATTTTCTCAGCGCTGGCGTTTCATCTTTCAAAAAACCCACTAAAATGGCAATACCACCTTGATCAGCTATGACACTTTTATTAGCGTTATTGTTTACGGCCAACGCCATTAATGTTTGCGTAGCACTTTTCTTTAGCGAGATTTTATCAACGGTCAACAAAACGTTTATTAAAGCCGAAACACCACCATTCCTTTGTATCTCATCCTGATTTTCTTTATTGTCTTCTGCTAAAAACCACACTGCGGTAACAGCCCTACTGCTTACTTCCAGATCTTTATGCTGCAATAGCCTTACTAAAGGTTCGATCGCACCTACACCCCGTATCACTTCTTGATTAACCTTATTCCATAAGGCCATATGAGCTAAAATATCAACGGCATTATTTAGTAAGGAAAGCGTTGTGTTTTGCAGAAAATTGGCTATAAATGGAATAAGGTTGATTTATTGTCGAACTGCATCCCGAACTACACTTTCGCAAGAAAGTACGCTGTTTATTTCATCGAGAAAATGACACACAGAAGTCAGAGAAGCATTTTTTTCATCCGCGGATAACCTATCGTACGTTAGGCAGGTTAATTTTACGCGCGCACATTCATCAGCAATAAATCTACATATGGCTGTCGTTCGAGCTGCTTTATTGGGGAAATCGGTAGCATTCATCAAACCTATTATCGTCATTTTTTCTCTTTCTTTATTGGTATTTTAAGAAAATAACGCGGCAACGTTTTTTTACTGCTTTTTTATTTCATAACCAACCGCGCCTTACTAAGGCTTTCTTCGCCTTTTAAGAATATTATACTAGTATTTTTACTTAATCAAGTAAATTAATTGTTAAATAGATAAGTTTATATTTTTATATGTTTTAACTTCATGATATGCTTTAACTCACCAGCGATTCTTTAAATCTCAACCAATCAAAACAAGGCCCTGGATCAGTTTTGCGATCAGGGGCAATCTGTTCATGACCCGTAATGCGATCCATCGTTATTAACGGGTAAACGATTTGCAGCACACGCGTCAGGGTAAGCAATGACTGGTATTGCTCATCGGTAAACGCCACCGTATCGGCCCCTTCCAATTCAATGCCGATAGAATAATCATTGCAATTACTGATACCGTCAAAACACGATATGCCAGCATGCCAGGCTCGATTATACGTACTGACACATTGAATGATTAACCCATCCCGACGAATCACAAAATGCGCCGATACCTTTAAACCGTCTAAATGTTGGTATTGTGGCAAGGTGTAATTTAACGTATTTTGAAATAGATCGATAATGCCCGGCCCGTCAAAACAGCCTGGCGGCACACTGATATTATGAATGACCAATAAATTCACCGCAGCGCTAACAGGTCGATCATTATAATTGGGCGAGGGGCAATGCATGATGTCACTTAGCCAACCCTGCGTATCTAACCTTAAAGTCATTGTAAAGATCCTTAAAAAATCGTATTATGGCGGGCATTCCCTCTCGTTTTAGCAAAGGTTCTTAATCCATATGCCCCCCATTAAAAGTCAAGCACGTTGGTTACCCTGGTTAGTGTGTTTCGTCGGCAGTTTATTTTTCTTTTATGAATTCATTCAAATGAATATGTTGAATTCATTAGGGATGTACATCAGTAAAGAATATAACATCAATGCCACCCAATTGGGCTTATTATCCGCTTGGTACTTTTATGCCAACTTACTATGCATCCCCTTAGCCGGTACCTTGCTTGACCGAATGTCAACCAAAAAGCTCATCATTATCGCGATGAGCGTGTGCACTTTTGGCACCTTGCTATTTTCTTTTAGCCACACCATGGCTATCGCCGCAGCATGTCGCTTTTTCACCGGCATGGGCTCAGCTTTTTGCTTACTCAGTGCAGTGAAACTCGCTTCTAAATGGTTTGATCCCCGAAGAATGGCAATGATCACCGGCTGTGTCGTGACGATGGCGATGCTCGGCGGCATGGTCGCCCAAACCCCCATGACTGTTCTGGCATTAACCATCGGCTGGCGCGAAACCCTTTGGTGTGATGCTGGCTTAGGCGTAGTGATCACTCTATTAGTGCTCTTTATTGTTAAAGACTACCCTGTCGGCACCAAAGACACCCATTTAACAGAACAACAGGATTTAAAAACCCTGGGCTTTTGGCAAGCTAAGCGCATCGCTTTTGGTAATGCACGCAATTGGCTAGCCGGTTTTTTTACGTGTTTTTTAAACTTACCGATCAGTTTACTCGGCGCATTGTGGGGCAACACGTATTTACAAAATGTTTATCACTTAACCAATACCGACGCCTCTTATATCGCTTCAATGATTTTTTTAGGCACTGTCATCGGTTCACCTGTGTCAGGCTGGTTGTCTGATACACTGGGCCGTCGTAAATTACCGATGCAAATCGGTAATTTACTTTCCCTGATGATTGTTATGGGTATTATTTTAATTCCCACATTCTCAGTGATGGAGTTATTAATTATCTTTTTCTTATTAGGCTTAGTTTCTAGCACGCAAATTATCAGCTATCCTTTAGTGGCTGAATCCAACCCCAAGATTTTAACAGCAACTGCTGTCAGCACAGTATCGTTCACGTGTATTGGCGGTTATGCACTGTTTCAGCCATTATTTGGCCGCATTATGGATTGGCATTGGTCGATGGGAGCTAAACTCATGGACAATGGGGTTCCCGTCTACGCACCCAGTGATTATGAATTCGCCGTATGGATTTTACCGATCACTTTTGTATTAGCTTTACTAGCAACCTGCTTTTTGAAAGAAACTTATTGTAAGTCATTGGGTTAACGACCATTGTGGCGTGCTACACCGTGCGCCACAATGGTTTACTCCACTCGATAATAGCGCAAATTTTCAAACGCTTGTTGTAATTGTTCAACCAATGGTGCTACTTGCTGAACATCTGCTTCAATCGTCACGTATTGCAATTGACGACATAACGCTAACAATTGACCGGCACCAAAATAAGCCGCCGAACCGTGTAATTGATGGGCTCCGGCCGCCAAAGCCAACCAATTTTTTTCTGTAAAACAGTCCAGTAATAACATCTCATGCGCTTCAAGGCTATTCAAAAACCCCACCAACAATGGCTCAAACACGTCTTTTTCTGAACTGATGTAGTGTTTCATCACATCAAGATCAATACAAGGTAAATCAGCAAGAGGCACGATATGCAATGGCACCGCCGTGTTTATCCCTACTTTCGTCATACGTTTTCCTTAAAAAGTCCTTTCGTTAAAGAGTACTTGGTAGACCGTATAAATGCAATAATCCTTTCTTAACTTCGCAAGAATTCCGGCTTTCCCTTCACCAATGTTGGCAGAGCTCTATTTTATGTGGATAAAGAAGCTATAAGATATCGATTTCCACCTCATAAATAATTAGTATGCAAAACAACTTTGGCCAAAGGCCATAAAGCTATTAACCCAGGGCATTCGCCCTGGGTTAGAGAGACAAAACCCTTAAGCGCTGTAGGTGCGCAAGAAAATCAATCCCAAAGCTTTCCTAGGGTTGCGCTATCGCTTAACCCTAGACTGAATCCTCATTGTCAGGTATTTTTTTAATGAGGCGGCCTTGGATTTTATTCCTTCTCGTACGCCCCATTTTTTAGTATAATCACCCTTTATCATGTTCTAACCTAATGAGAAGGCTTAACTTCATGCAAAAAAACCGCCCTGTCAATTTAAATTTAATGACAATTCGATTTCCCGTTACCGCCATCAGCTCAATTCTGCACCGTATTTCGGGTGTGCTATTATTCTTTTTCATCTTTTTTTTAATCTGGGCGCTACACAAATCCTTACAATCCAGCGATGCTTTTGATCACTTAAAAACCAGCTTGGGGCAGCCCTGGGCTAAACTATTATGCTGGGTCTTTTTATCCAGTTTATTTTTTCACTTCATCGCCGGCATTCGCCATTTAATCATGGACTTGGGTTTTGGTGAAGGTAAAAAAATGGGTCGCATCAATGCCTATTTGGTTATTCTCGTCGCTGTTCTCTTCATGATTTCTTTAGGAATAAGTTTATGCTAAACCATGTTCATAGTGTGACGAATCTAGGCCGCTCTGGCGTTGCCGATTGGTTAATTCAACGCGTTTCAGCTGTCGTCATGGCCGCTTACTTGATTTTCATCACTGTATTTTTCTTGACGCATCCCAACGTGGATTACACGTTATGGTCAACTCTTTTTCACCATACCACCATGCGTCTTTTTTCTTTACTGTGCTTATTAGCCTTATTGGGTCATGCGTGGGTCGGCATTTGGACAATTTTAACCGATTACCTCAAATACCCAATAGCACGTGGCGCTTTACAATCCCTTATTATTCTTGCTTTCATCGCCTGTTTGGCATGGGGCATTCAAACCCTTTGGAGCGTATAAATCATGGCGATTAACACTTATGAATTTGATGCCATTATTGTCGGTGGTGGCGGCGCCGGCATGCGTGCATCACTACAATTAGCTAACTCTGGCTTAAAAACCGCTGTTATTTCCAAAGTATTTCCTACCCGGTCGCACACGGTGTGTGCCCAAGGGGGTATTACGGTTGCTTTGGGTAATATGCATCCCGATGATTGGCGCTTCCATATGTATGATACGGTTAAAGGTTCCGATTATATCGGTGATCAAGATTGCATCGAATACATGTGTCAACAAGCACCTGCTGCTGTGTATGAACTTGAACACATGGGCCTACCCTTTTCACGTACGGCATCAGGCCATATCTATCAACGGCCATTTGGTGGTCAATCGGTTAATTTTGGCGGTGATCAAGCAGCACGTACGGCAGCGGCAGCCGATCGAACCGGGCATGCGCTATTGCATACCCTTTATCAAAAAAATCTCCAAGCTAAAACCCACTTTTTCACCGAATGGTATGCGCTGGATTTAATTAAATCCACTGAAGGTGGCATTGCTGGTTTAATGGCGATGTGTATTGAAACAGGTGAAATCGCACACTTTAAAAGCCGAGCGACCATCTTAGCAACAGGTGGTGCTGGTCGAATCTATGAATCCACCACCAATGCCTTCATCAATACGGGTGATGGGGTCGGCATGGTGATTCGTGCTGGCTTTCCCGTACAAGATATGGAAATGTGGCAATTTCATCCGACCGGTATCGCGGGTGTCGGTGTGCTAGTAACCGAAGGTTGTCGCGGTGAAGGCGGTTATTTAGTCAATAAAAACGGTGAGCGTTTTATGGAACGTTATGCCCCTCATGTCAAAGATTTAGCGTGTCGTGATGTGGTAGCTCGCTCGATTGCCATTGAAATTCGCGAAGGCCGTGGTGTCAAAGCCAATGGGGTCGATGCCGTGCTATTAAAAATTGATCAACTGGGTGCTGATGTGATCAACAGTCGTTTGCCAGGTATTCGCGAATTGGCGATAACCTTTGCCCATGTTGATCCTATTAAAGATCCCATCCCTGTGGTGCCAACGTGTCATTACATGATGGGTGGCATACCAACCACCATGCATGGCCAAGCACTCACCCGAATCAATGACCAAGATCACATCATTCCTGGTTTGTACGCTGTTGGTGAATGTGCGTGCGTTTCAGTTCATGGTGCCAATCGTCTCGGTGGCAATTCACTGACCGATTTAATTGTTTTTGGTAGAGCTGCTGGCATTCATGTTGAAAATGCATTAAAGAAAGGTGATTTACCACAACAAACGGTCGATGAAAGCCAAATTGACCAAGCCTTGGTGCGCGTCAATCGTTGGAATAACAATAAAGACGGTGAAAGTTTCCACACCATTCGTGATGAATTAAAGAAAATCATGCAAAGTGACTTCGGCGTCTTTCGTGATGGTCAATACATGCAGCCGGGTCTTGATAAACTCGATGCCCTCTATGCGCGCTTACAAAATGCCAAAATCAACGATCATTCAGAAGTATTTAATACCACCCGCATTGAAGCGCTTGAACTCGACAATTTAATGGCTGTTGCCCGTGCTACTGCATTATCAGCAATCACCCGGACTGAAACACGCGGTGCGCATAGCCGTGAAGATTTCCCTGACCATGACGATGTCAATTGGATCAAACATACCCTCTATTTTGGCACCGAAGGTAAAGGCAGCATTGATTTTCGCCCAGTTAACAGACAACCGCTGACTGTCGAACCCTTTCAACCTAAAGCACGTGTTTATTAAAAGGCTTACTCATGACCACCAAAACTTATCGTTTTAGCATCTATCGCTACAATCCTGAATGCGATGTTGAACCCTATATGCAAGATTTTTCGTTTGAAGCTCCTAGCACCGATATGATGTTACTGGATGCGATTGAACATATTAAAGTGCAAGACGAAACGCTGACATTCAGACGTTCTTGTCGTGAAGGCGTTTGCGGCTCCGATGGCATGAATATCAATGGTAAAAATGGTTTGGCATGTATGACCCATGTCAGCGGTTTGAAACAACCCATTGTTATTCGTCCCTTACCCGGGTTTCCCGTAGTACGTGATTTAGTCGTCGATATGACGCAGTTTTATAAGCAATACGAAAGCATCCAGCCTTACTTACTCAATGACACCATCGCCCCTGCTGTCGAGCGTTTACAATCACCCAAAGATCGCGCCAAATTAGACGGGTTGTATGAATGCATTCTGTGCGCGTGCTGTTCTTCGTCATGTCCATCTTTTTGGTGGAATCCTGATAAATTTGTCGGGCCTGCCGGTTTATTATGGGCTTATCGCTTCTTAGCGGACAGTCGTGATAATGCCACTCAAGCGCGCTTAGGCGCACTCGATGACCCTTACAGTGTGTTTCGTTGCCGCAGCATCATGAATTGTGTGCAAGTGTGTCCGAAAAGCTTAAATCCAACCAAAGCAATCGGTAAAATCCGCTCTATGCTTTTAAAAGAAGCTGTCTAATTTTATCTAAAATGTAAAGAAATTATGTCGAACACTATGCACGACCAGTATGTAAGCTCTTATCTGGATGGCGATAATGCTGCTTATTTAGAAGCATTGTATGAAGCTTATCGCGCAGACCCTAAGGCGGTTGACCCGTCTTGGCAAGCGATCTTTCAAGCATGGCCAGCCAGTTTAAGCAATGGCGAAGTGATATCAACGGTCAGGCAGCGCTTTATTGATCTCGCTAAAGCACCGCTTAGTGCAGTGCAAGTGGTACAAACTAGCGCCAACGCTGATCTTAGCAAACAATTAAAGTTACTGGATTTGATTCAAGCTTATCGGCGTTTTGGCCATTTACACGCACAGCTTGACCCTTTGGGTTTAATGCCCATTTTACAGGTGCCTGACCTTGACCCTAGCCATTATGGCTTAGCGGTTAGCGATCCTACCCGTTATTTATTCAATGGTTTTGGGGGTTTAACCGAAGGCACAGTGGCTGACTGTCTCAACCTTGCCAACACCTTATTGTGTAAAAGCATCGGCTTTGAATACGAGCATTTAGATAATCCAGTCGAACTTGACTGGTTGCGGACACGCGTTGAAAATAACACCCTGCGCGCGGTCACCCTTGAACAACAACAACAATTATTACAATCCTTAACCGCAGCCGAAGGTTTAGAAAAATACTTAGGTTCGCGCTTTGTTGGTGAAAAACGTTTTTCACTCGAAGGCGGTGAAACCTTTATCCCAGTTTTGCAAAATTTAATCCGTAACGCTGCTACTGCCAATGCTAAAGAAGTTCTGGTCGCCATGGCGCATCGCGGCCGCTTAAATGTCTTAGTCAATGTCTTTGGCAAAGCACCAAAAGAATTATTTTCGCAATTCGATGGCAGTTATCAATATACCAGTGGCCGTTCAGATGATGTGAAATACCATTATGGTTATTCAACCGATATTGCAGCAGCCAATAATTGTTTACATTTAGTATTAGGCTTTAATCCATCCCATTTAGAAATCATCAACCCTGTGGTTGAAGGTTCAGCCCGGGCCCGTCAAGATCGCAGAGAGGATCTACAAGGCCATTCGGTGATTCCCATCGTCGTTCATGGCGATTCAGCGATAGCAGGTCAAGGCGTGGTCTTTGAAACCATGGCATTTTCACAAATTCCTGGCTTTAAAACCGGCGGCACCATTCATGTTGTCATCAATAATCAAGTTGGTTTTACCACCTCAAACCCACACGATACACGCTCGACGCTTTATTGCACCGATATTGCCAAAGCCATTAATGCGCCTATTTTTCATGTCAATGCCGATGATCCCGAAGCCGCGTTATTTGTCAGCCAATTAGCGTTTGATTTTCGTCAACGATTTAACCGCGATGTCATGATCGATTTAGTCTGTTATCGTCGCCTCGGCCATAATGAAGGTGATGAACCTTCAGCCACTCAACCTGTGATGTACAAAACGATTCGTCAATTAGCCACTACCCGTAAACTGTATGCGATGCGCTTAAACAACGCTAATCGTATTTCAACTGAGCAATCCGATGCGATGGTGAGCACGTATCGCGATAGAATGGATCTAGGCGAGGCGGTGATCAGCAAAGTCGCTAATCCAGAACAGTTAGCCTTTACACCGGATTGGTCTCGGTATGCTAATCAACACTGGGATCAAGCCTGCGTTACCGCGATCAGCGAAACACATTTAACTGACTTAGTCGAAAAACTGCAAATCTTACCTGAAAATTTTAAATTACAAGCCCAAGTCGAGCGCGCCATGAAATTGCGCGTGCAAGCGTTTCATGGCGAAATCCCGCTGGTCTGGGGCGATGCTGAAACTCTCGCTTACGCCAGCTTAATCCATGAAGGCCACTCGATAAGGTTATGCGGGCAAGATTCGGGGCGTGGGACTTTTGCTCATCGTCATGCAAAATTGCACGATCAAGCGACCGGAGCTATTTATCAGCCTTTACAACAGATTCCCAATGCCAAATTCACGGTCATTGATTCGTTATTATCCGAAGTGGCAGTTCTTGCTTTTGAATACGGTTATTCAACCACAGACCCTATCAGTTTAGTGTTATGGGAAGCGCAATTCGGCGATTTCGCCAATGGCGCACAAGTGGTGATCGATCAATTTTTAGCCGCAGGCGAACAAAAATGGGGCCGTTTATCGGGTTTGACGTTATTATTACCGCATGGCTATGAGGGCATGGGGCCAGAACATTCTTCAGCCCGCTTAGAGCGTTTTTTACAACTCTGCGCTCAAGATAATATTCAAGTTTGCACGCCGACAACGCCAGCACAAATGTTTCATTTATTGCGTCGTCAAGCGCTTAGGCCTTATCGTAAACCCTTGATCGTCATGACGCCCAAGAGTTTACTTCGAAAAGCCACGTCAAGTTTAAGTGAATTAACCGACGGGGAATTTCAAGTGGTAATAAAAGAAGCTTTAGCGCTCAAAACACCCAAACGCGTTATTTTGTGTAGCGGTAAAGTTTATTACGATTTACTTGATGCACGCAAAATGGCGACGAAAGATCAACAAATCGCTATTGTTCGGATTGAACAATTATATCCTTTGGCAACCGATGCGATTACGGCTTTATTAAAAAGTTTCAAAGGCGTTAACGATATCGTTTGGTGTCAAGAAGAACCGCAAAATCAAGGCGCGTGGGCATTTATCAAATTGCATCTAGAGCCGTTAT
>CAISUE010000040.1 GCA_903888615.1 uncultured Gammaproteobacteria bacterium | reverse complement strand
GGGCAATCGCATTGCGAGATAAAGCCTAGAGCGGTCTGTAGGGGGATGAGTTAGAATGTTTTTTTCTAACGCCAATGGATGACTGTCTCATGCCCCTGTCTAGCCAATTTTTAAGCCATTTTGAATCGTTAACCGATCCTCGTCGAAAGAATCCACCTCTGAAACGTCATTTACTCAGTGATATTTTGGTATTGACGATTTTAGCGGTGATTTGTGGGGCAGACAATTGGGTAGAAATTGAAGAGTTTGGTGAGGAAAAACAAGAGTGGTTACAGGCTTTTTTGACGCTGAAACAGGGCATTCCGTCACATGATACGCTGGGGCGCGTGTTTGCCAGCTTATCGACGCGTGAATTAAAGGTTTCCGAGTGTACCATGTCACGGTTATCTGTAAAAAAGGATTTTTCAGTTTTTTATTTAAATAAATGAGGTTGAAATTATAACGCATGAACAGACCCATACAAAATCAAGTAAATCCAATTCCTGAAATGACCATAAAAGAAAAGAGTGTCTATTATTCACTCCTCATATTATCAGTCTGCACAGTTATACAAGCGACAAAGTGGATTTCTGAGAAATCTCCACTAGCAGCTCTCGTATTGATGAGTTCTTACGCTTTATCTGATCGTTATTTAAATTCGGCTATTGCTCGTTTAAGTAAAAATATAGTAAACCAATTACCCAATTTCCCGGCTGCTATTACAGATAGAGCCATGGCAGCTATAGGTAATGCGGAAATTCAAGAACGTCCCCCTTTAGTTGGAAACAAACCTTCATATCAAGCTACGGTATAAATTGCATATTTAGCTTTGCTATTTTTACGCATTCAGACTCTGGATTCCGAATGCATACGCATAAATTGATATCCGACACGTTGAAATGCCTTTAAGTGTTGCATCTCTTTATAAGTTGCAGGCGTGCTTATAACTAAAAACGTTTAGTTGTGGCGCTGGTTTAAACTGTCAATTTCCAATAAAGAGAGTCCGGTTACTTCAGCGACAAAAGCACTCGTTTGACCATTTTTCAATAAATGTTGTGCAATAGTTAGCTGTGCTTCGAGTTTACCCTCAAGTTTACCTTCAAGTTTACCTTCACGCCGGCCTCTTGCTTCTACTTGACTTGCAATACTCATAACCCCCCTTGAACTTCTTTAGAAAATTCATGCTCGATAAATGTGTGAAATTGTTGCTCATTTAAATATTCATTGAGCTTGTAAGCGTATGATAGCATGGTAATTAAGAGCTCTCTATGGCCAGAACGCTCCATTTCTTTAAAATAATAGAGCAACCCTGTTTGTAATAATTGCGGTAAATCTTCATTGAAGATATGTTTTAAAATCATCATAAATGCATACAATGTAACACTTTGCTGCGTTTTAGCACGAATCTCTTGATCTAAAACAGCTGCCAAATCAAGAATTTGCAAAGGCTTTACAAATAGATCGGCAAAAATAGCTTGTGAAGACAATGGCGTAATCATTTCCTTCAACGATAACGTATGACTATAAGGTTTCACGCCATTATAAATAACCATGGGGAAAATCAAAGGAATTTTAATTGCCTTTCCTTTGGGCCATTTTTTGCGTATATCATCCCAAATCGTCGCGATGTATTTAAAAACACGCACCGGCACCCAAGGATCATCGGTCGATTGATGTTCGATTAACATCCCGCGAGTTCAAATACGAAGCGCAACACCCTGATTTTTTCGTAACTCGTTAAATACCTCATTGGGTGTTTTGTAGCCAAGGCATTTTCGAGGGCGATTGTTTAATTTATCAGCCACTTGCTGTAATTGTTTATTCGTCATCTTATCAAATGCAATTTTTTTAGGAAAGTATTGCCTGACCAAGCCATTAGTGTTTTCATTTAATCCTCGCTCCCATGAGTGATAGGGCTTAGCAAAATATACCTCAGCATCCAATGTACTTGATAGCATTTTATGCTGTGAAAACTCTTTCCCATTATCAAGCGTGACAGTATGCACAAAGTTTATAAGAGGCAGCATATGTTGATTAATACCATGAATAACAGCTGCTGTTGTTTTATTTTTTATTTTAATTAAACAAGTGAAGCGACTTTTTCGTTCGACCATTGAGGCTATGACTGCACCACCATCGTGCGAGCCAATAATAGTATCTCCTTCCCAATCCCCTAGTCGTTCACGTGTTTCAACAACAGCTGGGCGCTGATCAATATCAACTCGATCAGGGATGCTTCCTCGTCGTGATCTGGCTGACCCATAACATTTCTTACGCTGTTTTTTACAACGCAAGTGTAGATACAACTGACCACCATTTTTCTTATCCGATAAGATTCGCTTGTAAAGCGTTTCATGACTAATACTCTCTAAGCTTTCTTGCTCTAAGCGGCAAGCCATTTGTTGGGGGCTCCATTGATCTTCTTGAAGGCGTTTCTGCGCATATTCCCAAGCTGACTTGCTAGCGCGTTTCACGTTGCTTACCCCTCGAGTAACAAGACGCATCGCGGCTTTAGACTGAGCCTGTCTTGGTCGCCAACCACGTTCACCTTGGTTTCGTTGTAATTCTCGAGATAATGTGGATGGTGAACGATTTAAACGCTTGGCGATGGCTAATTGAGAAAAACCTTCGCACAACAGCTCTTCAATCTGGTATCTTTCATCTTCGGTCAAATGCTTGTATTTCATTGGCAACTCCGATTGGCGTCAGAGTGGCCAATTTACAGTATTTGGCCGTCTCTTTCACGTCGTGTTGCACTTCGTATTTGAATCCGCCTCCATAAATAGGCATTTTCATCATTGATCTTGGTTTTATAAAGCACATCAACGGAATAAGCGTGTTGGGTGTGATCGATATAATGATTTGGCTGGAGCTTCAAGTAATTCAAATCTATTTGGGCTAACAGATCTTTTGACAAGTACGCGATTAAAAAGTCTTTAACTTGGCTTGGATCATTCAAAAATTGCTTAACAACTTTATCATGTGGTTGATGAACATCATAGTCAGTTTCAGGAGGTGTCGATTTTTTAAGCATAAGAATACCCTCTAATAACTGTTATAGAGCAGCATTAATCTTTCAACGTGTTAGTGGTAATTATAGAATATATGAATTATAAATCAATAGGTTAATTGATAGCATATTTCATAAAACATAAGCGCCACACGCATATGCTAATTCATAACCCCGCTTGGCTTTACTCGAAGTATCAGAAGATAAGGTGATATTGTTACCAAGCTGTGCCGCCAACGCATACAATACGCATTCATCAATCCCTCGCTTCAACTCTAACTCTATTTCACAAATCGCTGTACGTGACTCACCACAAATAATAAAGCCTTGATCCAGGGCTATTTCCACTTCCACACCACCCTCATCACGATAAAGCCAAGTGGTTCTTAAAAAGTTTGTCGAAAATAAAGGGATCAAGGCAGTATTTTTTAAAAGCGTTGTTAATTCAATCCGTAGATCTTGATCTGAAATGTTAGTTAAATCTGGAACAAAGTCCTTTACTTCAGCATCCCATTCCCTGTTTTTTTGCAAAGCTTGTACTGAATCTAAGACATTTTTTTTAATGGTTTGAGTGAAGCTAGTGGCGGCGTCTTGACGAATCCTTAACGCCATTTTATTTTTCCGCAATATCGCTTGGTGCGTATCAAAATACGTTGTATACAATGTATTTTGCTGTGTGGGCAATAATTGTAATAGCGGATTTTCTAAAAAGGCAGGGATATCCGAGGAATTTTTTAATACTAACTTTAATTCAATTTCTAGCATCATTTTTATCCAAAAAAAATCCCGCACTTAAATGATCTTTACGTTGGTATTAAAATAACGTGAGACGGAAATTAAATTTAAGTGCGAGATTTTTTGAACCGTTAAAATTCAAACATTGGTTTCAAGTGTGACAAAATCATTGGCGCCTTGATCAGAAGATGCAAGTGCTTTTACTTTTTTTACTCTGTTAACAGTAATGGCTTTAACGGCTTTTATTGTTTTAGGG
>CAISUE010000039.1 GCA_903888615.1 uncultured Gammaproteobacteria bacterium | reverse complement strand
TCTACGAAAAATGGGCTAAACGTGCTGAATAGCTACTGGGTTTTTTTCTTAAACAATGCCTTGGCTTAAACGGTGCTTATAACCCTGCATTAAACATAAGCATCCGCTAGAATGAATTAATAAATTCGTTTTTTATGAATTTATTAATAATATTATTTATTATTTGAATTAAAGTCAATATTTTTTAGGGTATCATGGCAAAATTAAAAGCGATCTATTGCTGTACGGCTTGTGGTGCACAAGCACCCAAATGGGCAGGTCAATGCAGTGATTGCGGCGCGTGGAATAGTTTTACCGAAGAATTATACGGGGCAACTCAACCCTTAAGCGCCCAAAAACAAAAGGGTTACGCGGGCTTAACGGATGGTAAATTGCATGATTTAACCGATGTCAATTTACAAGAAGATGCCCGTTTATTGACCGGTTGCAGCGAATTAGATCGGGTTTTAGGGGGTGGTTTAGTAATAGGGTCCATTGTCTTATTGGGTGGCGACCCGGGCATTGGCAAATCAACGTTATTATTACAAACGTTAAGCCATTTAAGCCAAACGCATGCCACACTTTATATCACTGGAGAAGAATCACTCAAACAAGTTGCTCTCAGAGCTAAACGACTCGACGCTAAACCGCTGCATTGTAAATTAATGGCGGAAACCCAAATAGAATTGATTTTAGCAGCGGCGCATCAATATAAACCCCACATCATGGTGATCGATTCCATTCAAACGGTTTTCACCAGTGATTTAGCATCTGCCGCAGGTTCTGTCTCCCAAGTGCGTGAAAGCACCGCTCGCTTAGTGCAATTGGCGAAACAAGCGAATATCGCCATTTTTTTAGTAGGCCATGTCACTAAAGAAGGCGCCCTCGCCGGTCCCCGGGTGCTAGAACACATGGTCGATAGCGTCTTGTATTTTGAAGGCGATTCTAATAGCCGGTTCCGAGTGATTCGTGCCAGTAAAAACCGCTTTGGCGCTGTCAATGAACTCGGCATTTTTGCCATGACTGAAAAAGGCTTAAAAACTGTCAATAATCCTTCAGCACTGTTTTTATCCAATCATCAACAAGCGGTGGCAGGCTCTTGCGTGATGGTCAGTTGGGAAGGTTCCAGACCTTTTTTAGTCGAAGTGCAAGCATTAGTCGATGAATCCCATTTAGGCAATCCTAGGCGTGTTGCCGTCGGTTTAGATAGCAATCGTTTAGCGATGTTATTGGCCGTCTTACATCGCCATGGCGGCATTGCTACCCATGATCAAGATGTATTTATCAATGTAGTCGGTGGCGTCAAAATCGCTGAAACAGGCGCTGATACCGCAACTTTATTGGCGATTGTGTCTAGTTTGCGTAACAAAGCTTTGCCAGAAAAACTCGTCACCTTTGGTGAAGTGGGGCTAGCGGGTGAAATCAGACCCGTTTTAAACGGCCAAGAACGTTTAAAAGATGCCGCCAAACACGGCTTTCAATTAGCGATCATCCCCAAAGCTAATGCCCCCAAAGGCCATCTTCCCGGTTTAAAAATATTGGCGGTTGAGCATTTATCGGAAGTCATTCAAGCCATTCGCGATAATGCCTGGTAACTTCAGGCATTCATTAACGCCGAGTGCGCATTTTAGCCACTTGCTTTTTAACGCGTTTTTTATCTTTTTTCGGTGCTTTTTTAGCCACTGCCGTTTTTTTGCGATAAATCACCAGCATATGACCAATTTGACAAATAATTTCAGCGCGCAGCGGTTCACAAATGGCGCTTTGAGTCGCGTCGATCTGTTCGCGTTCAACACCGGCACATTTGATTTTAATCAATTCATGCACTTCTAAAGCTTCATCGATAGCTTTTAAGACATTTTCTGTCAAACCGTGTTGACCTAACAGAACAACGGGGTTCAATGCATGGGCACGGCGTTTTAAATTGAGTTTTTGAAGCGAGGAAATAGGCATGAGAATGGATTCTATATTAGGTCTAAATAACAAGCGACATGCATTATACCACTCATCTAGTTTAAATTAAGGTAGAATTCGCTATTTACACTGAAACACATTATGAGACGCACCCAAAGCAGCAACGATTGGTTAAAAGAACACTTTCAAGACCCTTATGTCAAACTGGCGCAAAAGCAAGGTTTACGTTCGCGTGCCGCGTTTAAATTACTGGAAATCAATGAAAAAGATCGACTCATCCAACCGGGGATGTTTATCGTCGATTTAGGCTCGGCTCCGGGTGGTTGGTCACAAATCGCCAGTGGCTTATTGAAAGGTCGCGGTCAAATCATTGCGCTTGATCGCTTAACTATGCCAAGCTTACCCGATGTCACCTTCATTCAAGGCGATTTTCGTGAGCAAAGTGTGCTACAAGCCTTACACCAAAGCTTAAATGGCCATGCCATCGACCTTGTATTATCGGATATGGCCCCCAATATGAGTGGGATGGGTGGTATCGATCAACCTAAAATGATTTATTTAGCTGAACTGGCTTTGGCTTTTGCGGTAGAATACCTAAAGAAAGATGGCGACTTTTTAGTGAAAGTTTTTCAAGGCGTTGGTTTTGACGATTATCTTAAGTTGTTGCGCGAACACTTTACAAAAGTCGTGATTCGCAAACCCAAATCGTCACGCTCACGTTCAGCCGAACAATTTTTATTAGCACGTGGCAAGCGTTAATCTTGCGCTATTTTTAATCAATAACTTATGAGATTTTGTAATGAATGATACGGTCAAGAATCTATTGATTTGGCTGGTGGTGTTAGCGGTCATCTTTTTTATTTTCAACAGTTTTAATCCGCGCGATGTGACGGATAATAAAATGAGTTATAGCGAATTCATTCAAGCGGTCCAAAAGGGCGATGTCAGTAATGTCACGATTACCGATCAAACCATCAATGGCACCACCCGCGCAGCCAATAAAAGCTTCAGTACCATTATGCCCGTCTCAGACCCCTTTTTAATGCCTGAATTACTCAAAAAAGAGGTCAATGCTACGATTAAATTGCCCGAACAAGAAAGTTTATTGATTCGCTTCTTGATCAGTTGGGGCCCGGTGTTATTGATTATCGGCGCTTACTTTTACATGATGCGCCATATGCAAGGTGGCGGCAAAGGCGGTGCATTTGGTTTTGGTAAATCGCGTGCGCGTTTATTAGGAGACGATCAAGTCAAAGTCACTTTTGCCGATGTGGCCGGCTGTGAAGAAGCCAAGCATGAAATTTCCGAATTGGTCGAATTTTTACGGGATCCCCAAAAATTTCAAAAACTCGGTGGTAAAATCCCCCGCGGTGTTTTATTAATCGGCCCGCCAGGTACCGGTAAAACTTTACTCGCCAAAGCGGTGGCTGGTGAAGCCAAAGTGCCCTTCTTTACCATTTCAGGCTCTGATTTTGTCGAAATGTTTGTCGGCGTTGGGGCATCCCGCGTTCGTGACATGTTTGAACAAGCGAAAAAACAAGCGCCGTGTATCATCTTCATCGATGAAATCGATGCTGTTGGTCGTCATCGTGGTGCCGGTGTCGGTGGTGGTCACGATGAACGTGAACAAACGTTAAATCAATTATTGGTGGAAATGGATGGTTTTAATGGCAATGAAGGCATTATTTTAATCGCTGCCACCAATAGGCCTGATGTGTTAGATCCAGCCTTATTGCGGCCCGGCCGTTTCGATCGCCAAGTCACCGTCGGTTTACCCGATATTCGTGGTCGCGATCAAATCTTAAAAGTTCATGTGCGTAAAATCCCCATCGCTGCCAATGTCGATACCTTAGTGATTGCCCGTGGTACCCCGGGTTTTTCAGGTGCAGACTTAGCCAATTTAGCCAATGAAGCCGCCTTAACGGCAGCACGCCTCAACAAAGCTACTGTGGATATGAAAGATTTTGAACACGCCAAAGATAAAATCATGATGGGGCCTGAGCGCAATTCAATGGTCATGACCGAGCATGAGAAAAAATTAACCGCTTATCATGAAGCCGGCCACGCGATTATCGGCCGCTCAGTACCCAGCCACGATCCTGTTTACAAAGTTACGATCATTCCTCGAGGACGCGCGTTAGGTGTCACGATGTTTTTACCTGAAGAAGATCGCTATTCTTATACCAAAGAGCGACTGGAAAGTTCGATTGCCACACTTTTTGGTGGGCGTTTAGCGGAAGTACTCATTTTTGGCCCTGAAAATGTCACCACGGGAGCTTCCAATGATATCCAACGGGCGACGGAAATTGCTCGCAACATGGTGACCAAATGGGGTTTATCTGAACGTTTAGGGCCACTGGTGTATGGTGAAGATGACGGCGAAGTCTTTTTAGGCCATAGCGTCACCAAACGTAAAGATCTCTCTGGCGATACTGCAAATGCCATTGATGAAGAAATTCGTTCTGTCATCAATCGTAATTATCAGCGTGCTAAAGACATCCTTGAAAGCAATTTGGATAAATTACATTTGATGGCTGAAGCGCTAATCAAATATGAAACACTCGATAGCGCACAATTAGACGATGTCATGGAAGGTTTAACCCCCAGAGCCCCCAAAGATTGGACCGACATCGGTATCAGAAGCTAACACTAGAGACTAGAGACTAGAGACTAAGAACTCCATTCCTAGTCTCTAGTCCCCGTAAAATATTCTAAACTTTTATGGCCTGCTTCATCCATCACACAATAATTACCCGTATCACCCCAATCACTTAAAGTATAGCGATATATCCACGTAGCATCTTGATAATACGCATGAATGCCGGGCAAATGGGTATGGCCGTGAATCATGATTTTCACGTGCTTATCGTGACACATGTTCAAAACATCGGCATCGACCACATCCAGTATTGCCCTATTCTCGATTGGTCGCAATGCATTGCTTTGTTGGCGCAATTTAGCCGCTATTTTCAAGCGCCATCTTAAAGGCAAAGCTAAAAATAACCCTTGCAGCCATTTTTTCTGGGTGTAGTTACGAAACCGTTGATAAGAGATATCTAAGGTGCACAGCGTATCACCGTGCAATAACAACATCGCTTCGTTTGCCACAGTGATTACGTGCTTTTCAGGTAATAAAGTCAATTTAGCTTGGGTGGCAAAACGCTGCTTGATCAAAAAATCGCGATTACCCAGCAATAAAAATACCTCTATGCCACGCTCGTGTAAGGCGGCTAATTGACCAGTCACTTGCTGATTGATAGCGCTTGCATCATCATCGCCAATCCAAAAAGCAAACAAATCTCCGAGAATATATAAGCGATCCCCCAACTGTAAAATAGTATTGGCGAAATAATCAAATAATTGGTATAAATGCGGCTGTTCAGCACTTAAATGCACATCGGCAATGACATACGTTAGCAAAAGACCCTCTCATTCGTTAACAACAGGTGCAACATAAATAGCCAGCCTGATAATCCTTGACGGCCATTTTAGCATTTGCCGAAAGTAACTGCACAAGGCTTTGCTACACCTTATTGTGTTACAGTTATTTCAAACAGGCCATTTTCATTCACTATAAGGAGTACATTATGAAGGATTACGATGTTCAAGTCTTTAACGAACAACTTCAATATAGCCTGACAGAGATTAATGAGAGCGAAAGACTTTTTGGCCGAAACTTTTATTTCACCGGTGGAATGATTGAAGTGACGGACATGTTAGCATACGCAGCGCCACTAAAACCCAAGCGTATCCTTGATATTGGTTCAGGGCTCGGTGGGCCAGCTTTTCTGATGGCCCGCAAATACCATGCGCAGGTCGATGGAATTGATATTTCACATTCTATGAATCAATTAGCGAATGAACGAGTAGTGGAAGAAGGGCTCACCGAACAAGTACAATTCTTTCTAGGTGATATCTTAACTTATGATATGCCAGGCCCTTATGACTTGATTTATAGTAATTGTGTTTTTCTTCATATCCATGACAAAAATCTACTCATCAAACGTATGTATGATTTACTCACAGATGGCGGCAAGCTTTTATTTGGTGATTATTGTATTGAAAAAGAGAGTGAAGAAATGGCCCATTACATCCATGAATACCATTATCACTTGTTACACCAAGAAGAGTGGGATCAACGCCTAAAACAATGTGGCTTTCGTAAACTAACCTCTGAAGATTGCACGATACGACTTGCAACGCACAGTCGTGAAATCTTGGCGATGGACCATATTGGTGCGGAATGGGAAAACGTCCTTAAAAAGCGGCTCGACCGTTTCGCTAAGGGTGAACAGCAATGGTGTGTCTTTTGTTATCAGCGATAATGTCCGTAGTAAATAAAATGAATAATAAAAATAACGATCGTTTACGCTTTATAGCCATCATTATCGCTATTTATTGGGCTAGCTACTTTGGCTATATCGTCATGGCTAATGTCACGCAGAGTTATATTTTTCAGCAGCATTTAGATCCTCAACGCTATCCTTGGCTAAATATTATCGCATTGCGGATGGCTCTTTTGGTGACGCTTTTAAATCTATTAACTTCATTTCAAGCGATCCATCGCCAACGAAGCTTACTCATTGTCATCATGGCATTGCTTGTCGCAGGATTGTGTCTACCCTTTTCATTGAATAGTTATCCTTTTGTCTCGGCGCTAGAAAATCTGTGTGAAATTTTTATGTCACCTTGGCTGCAATTGTATGTACCACCTGCTTTTCGAGCAACCATTTCAGGCATTAGCACCGGATTTACCGGCATTTTTGATCTTTCTAGTACGCTGATGGAAAATAATTGGCGTAACTATTTAGCACCTTATTATCGCTTAGCTGGAATTTTATTGGTTCTTCTTATTTTATTTTGGCACTTCTCAGGTAAAAAACAATTGCAAACGTTGATCAAGACAAAACAAACGCCCCGAAGTTTTTATTATATAGTGACAAAGCATTTTTATATTTTTATTGCTTTTTTATTTGCAGGATTAAATCTTAGTATTTTTAATTACACGTTTCTTTTAGCAAAAGAAGTACTGCCTCATGCTGCAGCACAATATTACCAAAACGCTTTATATATCGGTAGCATTATAGGTCCTATCATCGCTGGGCGATTAGCGGATAAAAAAGATATTTTTTTTATATTGATGCTGTCAGCGAGTTTCTTAATTGTGATTAAACTGATAGAAGCGGCTATTTTTAAAATAACCCTACCGACTTCAATTCCCTATTACTTTTTAGCATTTATAGAAGGTGGCTTAGCACCGAGTGTCGCGACACTCGGTGCTGCCCTGATTGGTGAACGTCTGCGCACACAAGGGATTTTTCGGTCCTTTGCGCTATCCAGCCTCTTTTTCAACGTAGGAAGCCTCCTTGCTGGCCGAATATACCAGTTTGGCGCTACCTCTTTCTTTTTAACCAAAATAACCATGGCGAGTGGTGATATTATCTTGGTTTTACTCCTGTGGTTATTTTATCAAAAAAATCGCTTAACGCGTGCTGCAGAAGTCCCCTGACAGAGTTAACACACGATTAAAGAGCTTGATCCTGCGCTTCTGTTCCGCCATCTTGACATCGTTTTAACCCTTAGCAAGCGAGTTTCGCCCAAGTGATTTTACAGTGCTGAAAATGGCATTGGCGCTAGAATCGCGCTATCTTCATATAACCTTAAGTATTTCACGTTTATACTATCACCACATTAACCCATTTAGTAGGATTCAGCGTATGACTGCCTATAGCTATAACGGATGTACCATTGCGGTAGAAAAGGAATGGCCAACTGAAGAAAAAATTAAGGAAATATTAGTGGGAGGCGGCTGTAATGCTGCTTATATCCTAGTTGCCAATGGTAGTGATAATTATAACATCGGTTATTACAATAGCTTGGGCGAACGCTCTTTTTACGGCATAGGAGAGCAGCCTAGTCTGAAAGAAGGGGATTATGAAGGCAAACAGACAGAACTGGCAGCCATCATAACGGCTGCTGAGCAATTAAATCCAGCATCAAAAGGCAGAAATTCTTCAGGAAGTACGGATAACGCATCCGCTAATGAGTCTTATGAAAATTCAGTAAGTCTCACTCCAAAAGAAACAGCAGTGCTTTTACAAGATACTTTGAATCGTATCGAAAAACTCATGCACCATCAACATATCCCCATTTATCAAATTCCTATTAAAAATAGCGCTGAAAAATTAACCGTCCGTATAACGCCAGAAACCAAAGCGGTGGCGAAAAGCCATGATCAAGAAGCCAGCGCCGCGCAGCCCCAGTATTTGAGTTACTTGATCGATACGGCTCAAGAACAACAATTGTATTGGCATTTATCGCATAAAGGCGTTGGGCGCACCACAGCGACAGTAGTGAGTGTATTGCAAAAATCGGTAGCCGATTTTCAAGGCGATGTCGCTATCAAAAAAGAAAGTCTTAAAGATTATTGGCAAAAAACTTGGGGTTTTGAAGATTCTAGTGAAAAATCACTCGAAAAAATAGAACCAGTAGTCACTTTTATGAAAGACTTAAATCAATTGACACTGCCTTTCACCGAATTGGAATCTTTGATTAATAATGCACCCAAAGACAATCCTTTGAGTGTTTTGACAGCAGCAATTGCAACATTTGAAAAAGGCTTTGAGAGTAAAATCGAAGCATTGACAGGAAAATTACTTGACGAGTACGCAAAAAATTTATTAAGCCAATTTTTAACAAGAGCCCAGGCAAAAATCACCACGTTTAAGGATCGTATTGCATACTTAGAAGCGATCACGCCAGACTCCAGCGACATTATGCGTTTATTTTGTGCCCAAAATCTGAGCAGCACGGAAACTGCGTCAACTTTGAAGTGTCAAAAAGTATTTTCTCTCGGTAAATTTGAAAATAATGTGATGGAGGATTTATTAGATACCAGCATCGATATTGTTTATGCCTTAACCGATGATCGAATCAAACAAAGCTTGATCAAAAATCCTGCCGTCAAACATTTGGCCGCAGCCAAAGAAAGTGTGCGTTTGCAAGGCTCTCTTTATGGCGCGCGCGATGTCAATACAAGAGAAGTTATTCCCGAGAGTATGTTACAGCGCCAGCGCTTATGCGCCATGGATACAGCAGACTTGGCTTCTTGCCAGTATCGTGAAGTTACCCTTGAAGCAGGTGAGAAACCAACCCTGCAAACGCTATCTGCTGCCATCAGTAAAATTACTGGCCTAAAAGAAGGCTTAAAAAACGCCGCTTATGTGGTGGTTGGTGAGGAGCTCTATTATATCAATAGAGCCCGAGCCCAATGCGCTAGCGTCGGCAATGCTTCACAAATAACAGGTATCGAAGGACTTGTTCCAAATACTGATACTGGGCTAACTTCCGAGCAATTAACCGCTATCAGTAAAGCCACTGGGCATAGCACTCAACAATTTATCTCCAGTCAAAGCTTGGTCAGCTTTGCCGGTGATTTATCGGAACACGACCAAGCTATTTGTGTATTAACCGGTAAAAAATACCATGGCAAAGAAACATATCTCTCACAACACGCCAAGGAAACTCATTGGGACACCGCTTATCGCATTGGCCATGGGGTAGCTACGGTTGTTTGGTGGCCAGTGGCACTGGGTATAGAAGTCGCAGCGTGCGCTGGACGCGTTGGTCTCACCATCTTAAGCAGCGGTACAGCTTTAGTTTCCACTGAATGGGCGGATAATATCGATCTTTTGGGTCAAAAAAGTCACGAGTGGGTGGGTGATACATGGGGTTATGCTGCGACGCAACGGGCTGCCAATCAATATTATCATCGCATCCCTGAGAAAATTAACAACGCAAACGACGACGCTACTAAAAGCCAAGAAGGCCCTCAAGGAACTGCTACTAAGATAGTTACTGATGACCATCAAGCGGTTTTAACAGCGGTTGCTCATCATCCTGACAAACTATTCAGTAATATTGCTAATCATTATTTAAGCGGCTCTAGCACGGTTAGAATCATGAAGGAACAAATCCAAGGTATTGGTCAAGCGATTTATAACATACCTTATGAAATAGCCCATACAGTCAACAGCACTTACGAAAAAATGGCAGGTAAAGACTGGCTTACAGAGCCAGGTTTAGATGGTGCTATCGTTGGAATGGTTAACGCCACAAAATCCATAGAAAATGTAGATGCCACAGCAAATTCAGAAAGGGGTTCAGGGGTCAACGTAAGTTCAGAGGCACCAGAAAATCTAGAAGTCTCAGGAAATCTTCCAGTCCCCGTAAAAACTAACTCAGAAACCAAAGCTAAAAAAGCGGAACGAGAATTCTTGGAAAAGTTTGCAGCAATGAATGCGTATTTCGAAGAATTGCAGTTACGCCAAGAAATTGCAGCAAAGGCTAGAGGCGAAGGAAACAATTTACCCATTCACTACGATAACCGTGCGGATATGGGCTTAATGCGGAAAGCCGATACCGATTCGATTTTAGATTTTGTCGATGAAGTGTTCGTCAAGGGTTTATGCCATACTTTGATCAATGAAATGTTCAATGAAGCACCCTTAGTCAGCGCTGTGATGTTTGCTTTATCGCTCGCTTCTTTCGGAATTATGACCGGCTTTATAGCAGGACCAGCAGCTTTAACCTATCTGCCAGGCATCATTGGCAAATCTTTCACCGGTCAAGTAGCCAATACGCGTTTCGTCAGCGCTTCTGCCGCTAATTTCTTGCAATTCAAATTGGCTGATGGTGCTTTTATCGGTCTCAGTAAAATTTATGAATTGGATTTCAAATTTTTAAAAAGCCTCGGCAATCATCCTGAAGCTTTATTAGCGTTTGCCGCACTCACTGCCATCGGTTATGGTATCGGTTGTTTAGGCCATTTACCCAGCACTATTTCTGTGGCGAACAGCCCATCGATCTCTATTGAACCCTTGGTCATGATTCCCAATGCCATTTCACCCGAAGCCCATGAAGCTATTATTGGCGGTGTAATCCCATTGATTAGCATTGAATTAGCGTTTATTGGATTAAAATCGCTGTTATTTCTCGATGCATTAGCCTCTGGTCGTCATCACCCCGACATTTGCGCTACACGTAGCTGTGAATTATTGGACGGTATTATTAACGTATTATTACTAGAAGACAAACAAAGCCGACGAGACGCAATTCTCTATTTGTTAGAAGATTTAGGTGTTCCATTGTCAGAAGCCATGATGGAAAATGCCGTTGTTAAGCAATTTTTTGATAATATTGAAACATTTAAACCAGCGACTACGGTTGCTGCTAAAAAAGACAACTTAACTCATAATAGCTCCGTTAGTAACGCTGCTATGAGCGGCAACACTAAAGAGTCTGCCCCAGAAAATCCAGCAAAGAAAACTGACGCCAATACAGAAAATGCAATGCCTAGCACATCTACTCCCACTTTTTATAAACGCAAAACTAGAGCAAAGCAGAACCACATAACTCAAAAGGATTTAAAAGCAGCGCATGCAGCTTTAACCGAGGAATTAAAAGTATTGCAATGCTATGAAGCCAAGGGTATTAAAGTGTCTGGGAAAGATCAAGAGCGCGTTTATAACCATTTAGATGCTTTATACGATCAATACAATTACCGGTGTCGGCAGCAAGGTCGTTATGATTTGCAATTGGATAAAAGCGCGGTGTTGCACGACTTTTTGATGGGCCATTGTTATAAAGGGATGCCCATGCTTACGCGCATACCCAGCAGTATGGTCGGCTTGTTCTGGCGACCTATAAAAATACAAATGGATTCTCCTTTTATCGTAGCAAAAGCCAAAATAAGTTATGCTAAAGATGCGTTGCTATTCAGCCATGCATCAGCCATTATCGGGGAAATGGCTCGTAGCTTTAACATGGGGGTAACGCTTTTTACACGCTTTACGGTTTCTGGCTTTGGCCTAGGGGCATTGGGTTTAAAAGGCATCGACGCTGCTCGTAATTGGTATCATAGCGATGACAAGTCAACACTGTATCAAGCCGCCGATGCCGCCGTCACCCATTACATTGACTTTCATAATCTTAAGTTACCAGGGTATGAACAACGCCAGATTTACTATGCGGATTTTTCCAGAGGAGCCGATAAAAACAGTAATTTAAAAGCTACCTTAGCCGCAGATTTGACGACACTGGCCGATGTCGCCAAAAAAGGGGTTGTAGTTTATGCAAAAAATATCAGACCAGAAGATCAAAAGTCGATCGCTGAAAATAAAACAGGAAGCACGGGTAATTCAAATGATTTAGTATCCGATAAAAAAGCAGGGTTTGCTATCGATGCTGCTACGAATAGTCGATACACGCGCGCTGCTCTGCGTCAAACAGCAATCGACAATGAAACACCAGGGCAAGAAACCTCTGGTGCGCTAATAAAAATGACTCCTGCACAAATCAGAAACGGTGGCTTTGAGAGCAAGGGTAGTGAGCGTTATGATGAAACTGGTGCAGCTATGAAGCTTTATAAACGAAAATCAAATAACACGGCTCCTGCCGGTGCGAGTGCAGCGCCTTTGCCTGCTACCCATGACAACCTTCAGCAAACAACACGATCAATGTGGCTTTTGAGCAAAATCTTAGCCATTTTCCGGACGCCATCGAATGCCCCATGAGGTAGCCCTGAAGCCAAACCACAGGGTCCACCTCATTAAAATGGCAAAACTGAAAATGGGATATTACCGCTTTAAGAAGTTATAAAGCATAAAATGAAGACATTCATACCGCTAGTAAGCTGAAAGCCTTATAAAATTTAGTCTGGGGTTAAGCGATAAGTTAACCCCAGGGCCACATGAACATCAACGAGCGCTGTAAGCGCAATAGAAACCGTTAAGAAAATCATCCTCTGAAAAAGCGTTTTTTTATCGTTCGGATGGATTTTCTTGTGTGCCTACAGCGCGTGATGGTTTTTCACGTCTAACCCAGAGCGTTGCCCTGGGCTAATATCTTTATGGCCTTCGGCCAGGGTTTCTTTGCAGGCTATTTATTTTTTAATGAGGTAGTCCTGAAGCCAAGCCGTGATTTCACTGTTCGTCGGCAACCGTTTATGGCAAAATGGCGATCTTATTTACGATACTTTGGTACTCATGCTCGGTAAATTTTTAGGCGGTCTCTTCGGTTTCATGCTAGCTGGCCCTATTGGCTTAATGCTAGGCGTGTTAATCGGCCATTTTTTTGATCGCGGCTTTGCACGTTTCAAAATTTTAGGCGGTGGCTCGACAGCCGCTCAGCAAACATTTTTTAAAATCACTTTCCAAGTCATGGGCTTCATTGCCAAAAGCGATGGGGTGATTTCTGAAGCGGAATTGGATCAAGCACGCGACAGTATGCGTAGGCTTAATCTCAATGAAAAACAACGCGTTGCTGCGATGCAAGCCTTTAATGATGGCAAATCAGCCAATTTCTCCCTAGATGCTGCTTTACAAGAATTATTGAATCAATGCCATAATCAGCGGATGTTATTGCAAATTTTTATCGATTTTCAAACGCGAGCTGCCACCATCAATGGCCGCTTAGACAAAGGCAAAGAAAAAATTTTAACCCATATCTGCCAACGACTCGGCTTTGCTCCAGCCAGTAACAGTTTTAATTTTGATGATCTGTTTCGCCAGTTTAATCAACAATCGCAACAACAAAATTATCAACACTCTTCCCCTAACAAACGCTATCCAAACAGTTTGTCCGATGCTTATCGCGTCTTAGGTATTGATAACAAAGCTTCTGCAATGGAAGTAAAAAAAGCTTATCGTAAAATGATGAGTCAAAACCATCCGGATAAACTCGTTGCGCAAGGCTTACCGCCAGAAATGATCAAACTGGCTACCGAAAAAACGCAAAAAATTCAAGCAGCTTATGAACAAATTTGCACCGCACAAGGCCTTTAAATGCGCACATTCATTACCTTAAAAACCATGATTGTCTATGGTATCGCGCGTTATTTACGCTCTGCTTGGCAATACATTCTACCGCCAATTGTTACCAATGCCCTGTATTTTACGATTTTTGGAGAAGTGGTCGGGCACCGCATCGGACTGATCGATGGCATTCGTTATATCGATTTTATCGCGCCAGGTTTGATTATGATGACCATTATTACCAGTGCGTATAACAGTACCTTAGGGTCTATCTTTTACAGTAAATTCTGTCATAGCATCGAAGAAGTCTTGGTAGCACCGATTTCAGCACCGATAATGTTATTGGGTTTTGTCACCACTGGGGCTTTAAGGGGTTTGATCAATGGGATTTTAGTAACGCTTGTTGCCAGTTGCTTTATTCACCTTTCAATCCATAACCTAGGCATTTTATTAAGCACTGCCCTATTAAGCGCAATTTTATTTTCGATGGCTGGTTTCACCAATGCCTTATTTGCTAAAAAATGGGACGATATTGCCGTCATACCGACGTTTATTTTGACGCCGATCACTTATCTAGGGGGCATTTTTTTTACCATCAGCAGTTTACCGCTGTTTTGGCAAGGCATTGCCCACTATAATCCTTTACTCTATATCATCAATGCCTTTCGCTATGGCTTACTGGGCGTCACCGATGTACCGATTGAAAAAGCGTTAATCATTCTATTGCTATTAGTGATAGGTTTATTTAGCGTAAATGTCTACTTTTTAAAAAAAGGCTTTGGGATTCGGACTTAAGCTAAATAGCTTGGCTAAAAAGCCATTTTTGAAGTTATGGCTTGCAGTAACTGCATTAGGGTCTTTTGTTGTTCCTCAGAAGTGCCTTAACAAAACCGTATCTATTCAGCACATTTATCCCATCTTGCTAATTGCTAACAAATAAAATAAAAACTACCAGGGCCACCTCATTAAAAAATCACCCGCATGCAAAACAATTTTGGCCGAAGGCCATAAAGAGATTAGCCCAGGGCAACGCCCTGGGTTAGATTACAAAACCATCACGCGCTGTAGGCGCACAAGAAAAGCAATCCCAACGATTTGAAAACTCTGTTTCAGATGATAATTTCCTTAATAGTTTCTATCGCGCTTACAGCGCTCGTTGATGTTCATGCTGCCTTGTTTTTTATAAATGCCAGCTCCGGTTTTTTGGCCAAGAGCACCTGCGTTCATTAAATCCTTTAAAAAGTTCGGCATTTGATAAAAACTATGCCATGGGTCATCAATTAAAGTATCTGCCATGGTACTAATGACATGGGCTAACACATCGATACCGACGATATCGATGGTGCGAAACAACGCACTTTTAGCGCGTTTAAAATCGACGCCGCTTAACGCATCCACCACTTAAAAAGGGATATTCAACGCCATTGCCCGGTGCATCATGGCTAACAGTGAAAACACCCCGATGCGATTGGCAATGAAATTGGGCGTATCAAAAGCGCGAATAACCCCTTTACCGAGGCACGTCGTTAAAAAACTTTCCAAATCATCGAGCATTGATTCGTGGGTTAATGCATGGGGAATTAATTCGGTTAACACCATATAACGGGGTGGATTAAAAAAGTGCAAGCCACAAAACCGCGGCCTTAACTTTTCGGGCAACACATCGCTTAGTGAATGAATACTCAAACCTGAGGTATTGCTGACAAGATAAGCATTATCGGCAATATAGGGTGCTATTTTGTTATACACACTTTCTTTGATAGCGAGTCTCTCGGCCACCGCTTCGATAATAAGATCGCAATCGCTGAGTAAAGACAAGTGTTACTCGTAATTCGCTGGAATAATGCTGTCGGCAATACTAGGAATAGCTAAAGGCGAAGGTTTTAATTTTTTTAAATTGTCCAGTGCTTTGATAACGATGCTATTCGCATCACCTTTAGTACTCGCTAAATCAAATAACAAAGTCGGAATACCGGCATTCACACAATGGGCGGCAATTTGCGCACCCATCACACCCGCGCCCAACACAGCAATACGACGAATCATATTTTAAACCTTTAAATAGCTATCGATGCATTATAACAAATAGTCACAGCCAAGTTCGCGCCCAAGAGTTTTCCAATATGAAATGAGTCTGAACGAGGGCCTGTGATTCCAGTATGAAATGAGTCTGAACAAAACTGAAATAGTCTTCATGATCAGAGAATGAATACGATCATGAATTTAGACAATCTTAAGACCATCGCACAGATGGAAGATTTCCTTAATGGAAATGAATATGTTAATAAAACGGTAGCGAAATTGCTAGAAAAATTGCTTATTGAATTCACAAAGTCTCGACCTAGAACGTCTAATGATAATGCTTTAGCAGAAGGTAAAAATGCGTCTATTGTGCGTAAAACTTTTGGCTATACCCATATTCCACAAAAATACGCAGAAAAAATAAATGTCTTTAATTTTGAGGCATTAAATCCTTATATTAATTATCATCGACCATGCCTCTATCCCACGCTGATAGTGGATTTAAAAGGAAAACAAAAAAAGAAATATAAATATGAAAACATGATGACGCCTTACGAGAAATTTAAATCACTGCCCGATGCCAAGCAATATTTGAATGAAAACATGACTTTTCAAAAACGGGATGACATTGCCAAAATAATGACTGATAATGCCGCAACTGACTTCTTGCAACAACAACGCAAAGTCTTATTTAAATATATTCATGAAGACTGTCAGAAAGTGGCATGAAAATGCCACTGGCTCCTTTAGACTCATTTAGCTATTAGAAAACACTGAGGGGTTCTGAACGCTTACCGCTTTAATGACCATTGGAAAACCAGTGAAATTTGGCAATAAATTCCTTGAGACGCTCTCTGAAGGCGAATTCAACCATATTGGTAATAGTAGAATTTATGTATCTATTCAGCACCACGAGCGGGAAACCCGCACGTGGTGCATGTTAAGGGGAGAGAATCGCGATTCTCCCCCTTAACATGCACCATCGCGTAAGGAGCCACTAGCAAGCTTCTACGTAAAAAATAAAGAAATGTGGTGAATAGTTGCGAATTTATCACAAATAAAACATTCAAAACGCACCCGCGCTGTGTTAAATAATTAATCTCTATGCTTTACCCAGTCTGCAAAAGCTTCATCTTCAAATTGATAAACACCATAATCCATCTTCGTAACAATATTCTTATTCGCTAAACGCCTTAAGGCGTTTTGCGTTGTATTTTTATTGACATCGTTCAGTTCTATACCTAGCTCAGCACTTAATCGTTGCAAAGCCATTTTTCCATGTAAATCATTTACGTCATTAGCAATCATCGCTAAGATTACTCGATCTGCAGCAAGTAAAGAACTCCATTGTTTTTTAAAATTTTGATCACTGAACACTTTGTTTTTTGTTGTTTCTAATGCCGCAGCTTCTCCATCCAGTGGATTTATTAAGTAGCGTTCTATATATCGCCGAAAAAACTCGGGGGTGTTTTTAAGCTGTGAAAAAGCATTTTGCGCTTCAAGCAACGAAAGTGGATATTTCGATATGGCATTGACTTGTTCCACCATCACTTCCACAAATTCATTACCTAATAATTCAAATGGCTCTAAGGGTGCCCAATTATAAAATGGTTCTGAAGCAACACCAAACATTTTACGCAAAGTCGTCTCTGAACTACCGGCAAAAATTACTTTAATACGCTCTTTTCTAATATCCAAGGCTGCTCGCAAGGCATGACAAAAATGCGAGTTTTCTTCATAAGCTAACACTTGCGCCTCATCAATGACCAACATCATGGGTTTCTTAGTCTTATCAAAAGCTTGCATCGCATCCATCAACAGTGTTCCAGTCACTTTTTTAACGTTACTAAGCTCTGCCTCTAACGTACCCTCAATCATTAAAGGGATTTTTCCTGTTGCTTTTATTTTAGCCACTGGTAATTTTAAATTAGCCCAAATTTTATCAAAGCCTTTTGGTTCAACCACTTTATAAAACTCAGCAATTAAAGCCGTTGCTGGGTCAACTTCCAAATCCCATAGATTCGCATAAACAACAACATAACCTCGCAGCTCTGCTGCTGGTATAAAGTCTTTTTTTAAAAATTCCGTCTTTCCCATGCGTCTTCTAGCGAACAATCCTCGCGCAGAAGTGAGCCCCAACTCAAATAAGTGTAAATAACTGTCGGCTAAAGCAGGCCTAGCGAAGTGCCAATCGTTAAGCATGTACATAGTATTAATAGTTCTTAATGATATTAAGAACTATTAATACTATAAGATCATTACTTTAGTCAAGAACTTCTTTTAACGCGCCTATAATAATCAATTTAAAAAACAAGCACGGGCTTTAGCTTATACAATATTTGCTCTTTAACCAACGGCCCCCAGTATCGAGAATCCCATGAATGCGGTGAGTTATTACCAAGCAATCAATAACCACACTTATTCTTATATTCTCCCCATGGATAAGCTGTCAGCGGCCGGCCTAAGTGATCTTTTTGTTCTGTTTTTATAAAAGTGAGTTCATCATGCAAGACGCCGCTCTGTTTGCACAGCTATAGTGGATCCCAAAAATCGGACAGTATTTAACGTCTAATTAGGATGGTAACCTACTGCAAAAGGAGTAGGTTATAGGCGAAACAAAACGTAAGAATTTCACTGGTGAATTTAAAGCCAAGGTAGCCCTCGAAGCAATGAGGGGCATAAAAACGGTAAATGAAATAGGTCAACTGTTTAGCGTACATCCAACACAAGTGAGCTTATGGAAGAAAGAGCTTCAAGATCAAGCTGCTAGTCTATTCGACGCTAAACGTGGGCCAAAACCTGTCGACCAAAGCGACAATATGGAGCGTCTTTACTCCGAGATTGGTCGATTAAAAATGGAATTAGACTGGCTCAAAAAAAGTCAGGGATATCCCTATAGATGAGCGTCGGTATTGGGTTGGCATTACTGAGCCTTTAGCTATTACTCATCAATGTGCGTTAGCTGGCACGAATCGGTCAACTGTTTATGCTGTTCACTGTGCGATAAAAGTTAATAAGCAAGAACTGATATTATTGGCCGCGATCGATGTGGAATACACCCGGCACCCTTTCTTTGGCAGTCGGAAAATGAAGGTGCACTTGCTTACTTTAGGCTATACCGTTAATCGTAAGCATGTGCAGCGACTAATGGGTATTTTAGGACTTTCTGGCATGGCTCCGGGGCCTAATACAAGCAAAGCACACTCGCAGAATAAGATTTATCCTTATCTACTGAGGGGCTTGAACATAACGAAGCCTAACCAGGTTTGGAGTACTGATGTGACATATGTCAGGCTGCCAAGAGGATTCGTTTATTTAGTAGCCGTGATTGATTGGTATTCTCGTAAAGCACTTTCATGGCGCGTATCAAATACATTAGACAGTAGTTTCTGTGTTGAATGTTTAAATGAAGCATTATTAAAATACGGCTGCCCAGATATATTTAATACGGATCAGGGCTGCCAATTTACTAGTGCTGCTTTCACAGGGGGGTAGTGTTAGCCTTTTATTTGCGTTCACGCATGAGAATATACAATGAGAAGTCCACTCATACTTAGCGTATATTAACGCGTATTTTACGACAGTCTTCGCAGAACCTTATTCGGATGCAGCACCCATCATGCACTTCAGGCCTTAACTTCAATAAAAAATTCCTGTCGTAACCATCACGTGCCAATTTCCCGCGCGGTGCGTGCCGAATAGATGGTTACAACAACCTAGCAAAGGGTAAGTTGGCGGCAAAATTCCTGTTTAAACACTATTGTGGTACCCTTGATTTATTTTTAAGACGCCTCTTTTATGACGCACCCGCCGCTACCCACATTAAAAACCGCCATCATCATCACTAATTTAGGCACGCCTGAAGCACCGACCACTAAAGCGGTTCGAACGTATCTCAAAGAATTTTTAAGTGATTCAAGAGTGGTTGAAATTCCTTATCTGCTATGGCAATTGATTTTACGGTTATTCGTATTGCCTTTTCGTTCAAAAAAATCAGCCAAACTGTACCAAAAAATTTGGCAAGCCACCGGCTCGCCATTATTAACGCATTCACAAGACGTGGCAGAACGTTTAAATACTGCCCTCCAAAAAGACTATCCTCAAACTCAGGTATTTTTAGGCATGCGCTACGGCACCCCTGCCTTAAAAACCTTGTTGAATACTTTAACCCATCAAGGTATCCAACGCGTGATTATCGTGCCGATGTACCCACAATACGCGAGCGCTACGACCGGTTCAACGCTAGAATTGTGTTACCGGCATTTAAGCCCATTACGTTATCAACCCGCACTCAACATTATCAATAGTTACCACGATCATCCCGTTTATATTCAAGCATTGGCAGCGTCCATTGATGCCCATTGGCAACACGTAGGGCAAAATTTATTGGTCATTTCGTTTCATGGTATTCCAAAACGCTCATTAAGCTTAGGCGACCCTTATTATTGTTTATGCCAAAAAACGGGCCGCTTGTTGGCTGAAGCATTAAAGTTAAACTCTGAACAGTATCGCATTGTCTTTCAATCGCGCTTTGGTAAAGCTGAATGGTTACAGCCCTATTGTGATCAAACCTTAAAACACCTGGCCGAAAGTGGCGTTAAAAAAGTCACAGTCATTTGCCCCGGTTTTTCAGTCGATTGTTTAGAAACCCTGGAAGAAATGGCTCTGCAAAACCGCGATATTTTTTTGAACGCTGGCGGCGAACACTATCATGTTATTCCCTGCCTCAATGCTTCCGATGCCCAAATCAACCTTTATCGCACTTTAATTGCACCCTTACTCGGATAAAGACATGCGTCACTTTAGTTTTCTAGATAACATCATTCAGCAAATCGATCGTGCATTGCGTTTAACCACGCAGCCAACTACCGCAAATCGCCCTAATCCGGGCGCTGTTTTTCCAGAACCAACGTTAACAGCCATCGAAACACAGCAAGTGATTGCATTAATGCGCATCAATCACGCTGGTGAAATTTCTGCCCAAGGCTTATACAATGGCCAAGCGTTAACGGCCCGCTTAACGCATGTACGAACCCAAATGGAAGCAGCAGCCGCCGAAGAAATCGATCATTTAGCGTGGTGTCGCACGCGGATTGAACAATTAAATGGCCGAGTCAGTTATTTAGATCCACTGTGGTACTTGGGATCTTTCGTGATTGGCGCTACCGCAGGCGCCATTGGCGATCGCTGGAGCCTCGGCTTTATTGCTGAAACCGAACGCCAAGTGGGTATTCACTTACAGTCTCATTTAACGAAATTACCGCTCTTAGATCAGATCAGTCACGCGATTTTAAGTCAAATGCAAGCTGAAGAAGCCTGCCATGAAGCCTCAGCACTAGCAGCCGGTGGTCGAGCTTTACCATGGATCGTTCAATGCCTGATGCGGGGAATTTCAAAAATCATGGTCACCACCGCTGGGTATTTTTAAGTCTATGCGGCTTAACGCGTGCTGTAGAGATACTTTTTCGCTATAATGGGCGTTTTTAGTCGTTACTCATTCACAAGCATGCGCTATTTATGATCCCAGCTGCCACCGATAATTTAGTCACCCTAGCGCAAATTTCCTTTAAGCGCGGCGATCGCTTGATCTTCAATGATATCAATATCACCATTCCGCGCGGTAAAATCGTCGGCATTATGGGGCCTAGCGGCACTGGCAAAACGACTTTATTGCGTTTGATCGGTGCACAATTAAAGCCAACTGCAGGTCATATTCACGTCAATGGCCAAAATATTCATCAACTATCGACCAAAGATCTTTATCTTGCTCGGCGGCAAATGGGAATGTTATTTCAATCCGGCGGTTTATTCACTGGTATGAATACCTTTGAAAATGTCGCTTTTCCCTTGCGTGAACACACGACCTTACCCGAAACAATGATTCGCGATATCGTCTTGATGAAATTAGAAGCGGTTGGTTTAAGAGGAGCTGTGGCGCTTAACCCCAGTGAATTATCCGGCGGCATGTCAAGGCGCGTTGCGCTGGCTCGAGCGATTGTTTTAGATCCGCAATTGATTATGTACGATGAACCCTTTACCGGTTTAGATCCAATCGCCAAAGGTGTTATTGTCCAATTAATTAAAAAACTCAATAATGCGTTGGGTTTAACATCAATTTTAGTATCACACGATATTCATGAAACCTGTGCCATTGCGGATTTACTGTATATTCTCGCCGATGGCCACATTATCGGTTCCGGGACGCCGGCAGAATTACTCAAAAGTGAACACCCCTCGATCAAACAATTCATGCAAGGGTTGCCGGATGGAATGATTCCGTTTCAATACCCTGCTAAAGATTATGCGAAGGATTTATTATCATGAATTTTTTACAAGCGTTAGGCACATGGGCGTTAAACGTATGTGAACAATTGGGCCGCGCCAGTTGCTTTTTATTCGCAACCCTAGGTCGTCGACCGCGCTTTATCAGAACGTTTCCTTTACTCATTCAGCAACTCTATGCTATCGGTGTGTTATCGTTATTGATCATCATTGTCTCGGGTTTATTTATCGGCATGGTAGTCAGTTTACAAGGCTATAATACCTTAGAAAAATTCAGTGCCACCCAACAATTGGGTCAATTAGTGGCGTTAAGTGTCACCCGTGAATTAGGGCCGGTGATCACTGCCCTGTTATTTGCCGGTCGTGCCGGTTCGGCGTTAACCGCTGAAATCGCTTTAATGAAAGCAACTGAACAATTAGCCAGTATGGAAATGATGGGTGTTGACCCTTTATGGCGCATCATTTCACCGCGCTTTTGGGCCGGCGTCATCAGTATGCCCGTGTTAGCAGCGATTTTTTCAGCTGTGGCGATTTATGGCGGTTATTTAGTCGGGGTCAAATGGTTAGGGCTCGATGCAGGGGCTTTTTGGAGCAATATGCAATCCACGGTAGATTTTCACGGTGATGTGATCAATGGTTTGATCAAAAGTTTGATTTTTGGCTTTGTCATCACGTGGATTTCAGTTTATCAAGGTTATGATGCGGTTCCGACCGCCGAAGGAATTGCCCGCGCCACAACCCGCACCGTTGTTTATGGGTCTCTGGCTGTCTTAAGTTTAGATTTTATATTAACCGCAGTGATGTTAGGAGGATGGTAATGCAGCAACCACAACGATGGATTGAAATCACAGTCGGCTTTTTTTTGTTAATCGGTATTTTAGCCTTGTTAATGTTAGGCTTACAAGTCAGCGGTTTATCGACGTCATTGACGTCAAAAAATAGCTACGAAGTTACCGCTAATTTCGATAATATCGGCGATTTACGACCCAGAGCACCTGTTACAATCAGTGGTGTTCATATCGGTGAAGTCAAAAGCATTAGCTTAAATCCTGTGAGTTTCAAAGCCATAGTCACGCTGACATTAAATGACAATAAAATGCTCATTCCCGATGATAGCGCCGCCAGTATTTACACAGCCGGTATTTTAGGTTCCAATTACATTGAATTAACCCCTGGCTTTGACGATACTTCTTTACATCAAGGGAGTATGATTACCTCAACCCATTCGGCCCTGATTTTAGAAAATCTTATCGGCCAACTCGTCTATAAAATAGGCGGTGGCTCGGATAATGCCAGTAAAAAACCTACCAAAGCTAATTAATAAGTAATTCATTATGATTGATATAGAAATTAATGGCATCGCTCTCAAAGCACCTTTAGGGGCTTCGATCATCGAAGTAGCTGACGCTAATGGCATCAGTATTCCGCGCTTTTGTTACCATAAAAAATTATCGATCGCTGCCAATTGTCGGATGTGTTTGGTCGAAGTCGATAAAGTCGGCAAACCCTTGCCCGCTTGCGCCACTCCTGTCACAGCCAATATGAAAGTATTTACCCAATCACCCAAAGCGCGTGACGCCCAACGGGCAGTGATGGAATTTTTACTGATCAATCATCCCTTAGATTGCCCCATTTGCGACCAAGGTGGGCAATGTGAATTACAAGATAACGCCATGACTTATGGTCAAGATTTTTCACGCTTTGACGAAAGTAAGCGGGTGGTCGTTGATAAAGATATCGGTCCCTTGATCGCCACCGATTTAACCCGCTGTATTCAATGCACGCGCTGTGTGCGCTTTGGTCAAGAAATCGCAGGCTTACGCGAATTAGGGGCACTCGGCCGGGGCGAAAAAATGTCTATCGGTACCTTTGTCGAGCAGAGTTTAGTGTCAGAAATTTCTGGCAATATCATCGATCTTTGCCCTGTCGGTGCCCTTACCTCAAAACCATTTCGTTTCAAAGCGCGTCCATGGGAATTAAACCAACACGCCAGCATTAGTCCGCACGATTGTTTAGGGACTAATCTTTATATTCATACCCGTAATGGTGATGTCATGCGGGTAGTGCCACGCGATAATGAAGCGATCAATGAAACGTGGTTAGCTGATCGCGATCGCTACAGTTATACTGCGTTAAAAAGCCCGGATCGTTTAACGCAACCTTGTATTAAACGTAACGGCCAATGGCAAGTCACCGATTGGACCACAGCGCTGGCCACGGCTGCTGATAATTTAATGGCCATTAACGCTCAGCACGGTTCAGATGCATTAGCAATGCTTGCCTCGCCCATCAGTACCTCAGAAGAATTTGCCTTATTCGCAAAAATCGCTAAGCACTTAAAGGTCACCCAATTCGATCATCGCATCAAAACGCAAGATCAACGTGACCAAACTATTTTGGGTCATTATTTAAGCACCGATACCACGATTGTCGCGCTAGAAGATTGTCAAGTTGCACTCATCGTCGGCAGCCATCTTGCCCAAGAATTACCGCTGGCACTCACGCGGATTCGTAAAGCCAGTTTACAAGGGGCAGTCATTCATGCCTTAAATCCAGCGCACTATGAATTCAATTGCACATTAAGCTCAAACGTAACTTGTGCCTATGAGCAATTAGTAACAGAATTAGCCAGTATTGTAAAAGCTGTCTTATTGCAACGGCCCGATCGTGGGTATGATGCCTTAATCTCCAGCTTGCAGTTAAAAGAGTTAACGCCCAGTGCTGCACACTTAAAAATTGCTGAAGATTTACTCAATCCCAGCAATGAACGTAAAATCATCCTCTTAGGGCAATTGGCTGACCATCATCCTGATGCGGCACTATTACGCGCTTTGTGTTTAACATTAAACACCGTGGCTAATGTACGGTATTTCTTTATCACCGATGGCGCCAATAGTACCGGTGGCGCCATTGCTCAACATTTGCAAAACAATATCAGTAAACCTTATGCAACATGGGTTAATAACGCTGTTCACGCTTATGTATTATTAAATCTTGAACCTGATGTCGATTGCGCACACAGTGGGGCTTTGGTTAAACAGTTAAAGCAAGCTGAGTGTGTGATAGCGATCAGTGCTTTTGATTCAGCACAGTTACGTGAAAGCGCGACAATACTATTACCTGCCGCTTGCTTCACAGAAACATCAGGGAGTTTTGCCAATATCGAAGGCTTTCAGCAATGCTTTGCAGCCAGTGTGGCTGCACCCGGTGACAGTCGACCTGGCTGGAAAATTTTACGGGTTTTAGGGAATTTATTAAAAATCGCTGGCTTTGACTATGTCAGTTCTGATGATATCGCTCAAGAACTTCAAGCCGAACTCGCACAAAAACCGCTAACGGCCGCAGTAGCGACCATAGAGCCATTGACAGCCTTACTTTCTTTAAACAAAAAATGCCCTACCGAAAGCTTAACTCTCTTCAGTGACTGGGCGATTTATCGGGGTGATAATATCGTTCGACGGGCAATGCCTTTACAGCAAGCGTTAAGCCAACAAGCCTGCGGCATTTATATGAATAGCGCAACTGCCAAACAATGGCCTACTGCTCTGACATTAAGCACCATTGATGATAGAATAGCGGACCATAATGCCTTTATTCCAGCAGGGTTTGCCCACAGTACTGAACTGCAACAGCAGCTTTTTCAATCACTAACCATTAAGCCTACTCATGATTGATCTCTTATTAGCCGCCATTTGGGTATTCATTAAAGTCTTTATCATTGTCATTCCTTTGATGGTCGCGGTGGCGTATTTAACTTATGCAGAACGCCGAGTGATTGGCTTTATGCAAAACCGTCGCGGTCCCAATCGCGTCGGTTGGCACGGTTTATTACAACCCTTTGCCGATGCGCTGAAATTATTATTTAAAGAAATCATCACCCCAACACCATCAAATAAATATTTATTTATCGTTGCACCCGTGTTAAGCATTGCACCTGCGTTGGCTGCTTGGGCAGTGATTCCATTTCAACCAGGCTTAGTCTTAGCCAATATCGATGCCGGTTTACTCTACGTGTTTGCCATGAGTTCACTCGGTGTATATGGCATGTTGATTGCCGGTTGGGCATCCAATTCCAAATATCCAATGATCAGCGCTATGCGAGGCGCAGCCCAAACCATTTCCTATGAAATTGCCATGGGTTTTTCATTTGTGGGTGTGTTACTGGCTGCCGGCAGTTTAAATTTGAGCCAGATTGTCACCGCTCAACAAGGCGGGATTTGGCATTGGTATTGGTTACCGTTATTGCCATTATTCGTCACTTACTGGATTTCAGGGGTGGCTGAAACCAATCGCGCTCCTTTTGATGTGGCTGAAGGCGAATCAGAAATCGTCGCGGGTTTTCACGTCGAATATTCTGGCATGAGTTTTGCGATCTTCTTTTTAGCGGAATACGCGAACATGATTATGATCGCGACTATTGCATCCTTACTCTTCTTAGGTGGCTGGTTATCACCTTTTGAAGGCATCCCTGTCTTAGGCCCTTTAACAAGTTTTATGCCCGGCATCGGATGGCTACTTTTAAAAATCGCACTGATGTTATTTGGGTATTTATGGCTGCGGGCGACATTTCCGCGCTATCGCTATGATCAAATCATGCGTTTGGGTTGGAAAATTTTGATTCCTGTGACCTTAATCTGGGTGTTAGTGGTAGCGCTAGCGGTGCAATTTCACTTAGCACCGTGGTTTAATTAATGGCTGCCATGGATTTTTGGCAACTGCATGGCGTGCTTTTCCTCGCTTGCGTGTTTTTCTTTCCCAGATTAACGTTATTATTATCCGATGTGATGAGTGGTGGTTTGCTGTGGTGGTTAGGTTGGTTAATTGCGCCGCGAATTTTAGTGGCCTGTTTAGCTACACTGCACTATGTGAATACGAATCCGATCTTAGTGATTTTAAGTTGGTGTTGGGCATTATCGGGTGAAAGTGCTGAAAAACACACTCTCCGTCTCATTTACCGAAAAAATTTCTGAACCCACTTATTCAATGCGACAGCAGGTTTTATGATGAATGCGATTAAAAAATTGTTTAAAACATTTTTGTTGTGGGAATTATTAAAAGGCTTAAAATTGACAGGGCGCTTTTTTTGGGCTCCCAAAGTTACCATTCAATACCCTGAAGAACAAACGCCTGTTTCACCACGCTTCCGAGGTTTACATGCCTTAAGGCGTTACCCTAATGGGGAAGAGCGTTGTATTGCCTGTAAATTATGTGAAGCCGTATGCCCTGCCCTTGCGATCACCATTGAAGCCGAACCGCGGAGCGATGGCTCTAGACGCACGACCAAATACGAAATTGATTTATTTAAATGTATTTTTTGTGGCTTTTGTGAAGAAGCTTGTCCCGTCGATGCTATCGTTGAAACGCGGGTATTGCATTACCATTTTGAAAAACGCGGCGATCAAATTCTCACCAAAGCCAAATTATTGGCACTGGGTGATCATTACGAAGCTATCATCGCTGTCGATAAAGCTGTCGATGCCAAATACGTGTAATTAACCCGGATTCGTACCATGATAAATTTTACCGATGTATTCTTTTTAGCCTTTGCTTTTATGGTGATTGTTTCGGCTTTAATGGTGATTATGTCAAAAAATCCGATCCAAAGTGCGCTGTATTTAGTCTTGGCGTTTTTTGGCAGTGCAGGTTTGTGGATTATGTTAAATGCTGAATTTTTAGGCTTGATGCTAATTCTCGTTTATGTCGGCGCCGTCATGACTTTATTTTTATTTGTGGTAATGACAGTTAATTTCAGTATAAATCCACTTAAAAACCACCGCAGTAAAATAATCTTTGGTCTTGCTTTGGTCGCTATTTTACTGATAGCGTTACTAAAAGCTATTAGCCTCCAGCATTACACCCCATTAATCAATAACGCTGCTATTTTAGATCCCAGCAATACCCATCATTTAGGTTCACTCCTCTATACCACTTATGTATACCCTTTTGAAATCGCCGGTGTTTTATTACTCACGGCGATTATTGCTGCCATCAGTTTACGAGGCAATGCCATCCAGCGTAACCGAAAAGCTACCGATTTTGCCGCCCAAATTAATGTTAAGGCTAACGACCGTTTAAAAATTATCAAAATGGTCGCGGTCCAAAAAACATTCGAACCTCTTGAACCCACTGAATAAGGTACGCATTTCCCATGATGACACTCAGCGCTTTTTTAATCCTAGCTGCCCTACTGTTTGGCATTGGCTTAGTTGGTATGATCTTAAATCGCCATAATTTAGTAGTGCTCTTAATGTGCATCGAATTACTCTTGCTCGGTGTTAATACCAATTTTATTGCCTTTTCGCATTATCTCAATAACATCGATGGCCAAATCTTTGTGTTTTTTATACTCACGGTCGCTGCTGCTGAAGCTGCCATCGGCTTAGCCTTACTGGTGGTTCTCTATCAACATCGTGGCACGATTGATATTCACAAAATGGATACTTTAAAAGGCTAAACATGAATCATTTAATTATTGCAACACGCTTATTACTGTTAGCTCCCCTCATAACGGGTCTTTTTGCGGGCATAGGTGGGCATTTCTTACCCAAAATCTTCAGTCAATTGGTAGCCATTGCGGGTATTTTAGTAGCTTTCATAGCGAGCTTGATCCTGTTTAATGGTGTGATTTTAGATCACGCTGCCAGTTTTAGCGTTCATTATTATACCTGGGCCATTTCGCAAGACTTCACGATTCCCATCGATGTCTTAATCGATCATTTAAGTATTTTAATGGTCACAGTGGTAACATTTGTGTCCTTACTGGTGCATATTTACAGTATCGGTTATATGCGTGATGATGCAAGCAATCCACGCTTTTTTTGCTATATGGCGCTATTTACCTTTGCGATGTTAACGCTCGTTCTAGCCAATAATTTTCTGTTATTATTTTTCGGTTGGGAAGGCGTCGGTTTGATGTCGTATTTATTGATCGGTTTTTGGTTCCATAAAAATTCCGCCGCCGAAGCCAGTCTCAAAGCCTTTATCATCAATCGGGTATCGGATTGCGCTTTTTTCTTAGGCATTGCTGCTGTTTATACCTATTTCCACAGTGTCGATTTTGCTGTAGTGTTTGCCCATCTGAATGAAATCGCTCCTCTGACTTTAAGTATTTTCCCCAATCAGCCCTGGTCCGTGATCACCATCATAGGGATTTTACTATTTATCGGCGCGATGGGAAAATCTGCTCAAGTACCCTTGCATGTCTGGTTACCTGAATCGATGGAAGGTCCAACGCCTATCTCCGCGTTGATTCATGCTGCGACCATGGTCACAGCGGGGATTTATTTGATTGCCCGTTTATCCCCTTTGTATGAATATTCACCCACTGCCCTAACCTTTATTTTAATCATCGGTTCAACCCAAGCTTTGTTCATGGGTCTGCTGGGTATCGTGCAATGGGATATTAAACGGGTCATCGCTTATTCCACTTTATCGCAATTGGGTTACATGGTTGCAGGTTTAGGTGCTTCAGCATTCTCAGCCAGTTTATTTCATTTATTTACCCATGCTTGTTTCAAAGCACTCCTCTTTTTAGCCGCCGGCGCTATTATTATCGCCATGCACCATGAACAAGATATGCGCAAAATGGGTGGCTTGGCACGAAAAATGCCCATCACTTATCTCTGCTTTTTAATCGGTGCCCTAACACTGGCTGCAATCCCCCCTACCGCTGGCTTTTTCTCTAAAGATTCGATCCTCGATGCCGTCGCGCAAACTACCCTGCCCGGCGCCCATTACGCTTATGCCTGTTTATTGCTCGGCGTATTTGTCACGGCCCTGTATATTTTCCGTGCTTTTTTCTTAGTATTTCATGGCAAGCCTGCTACTCGGCAAGCTACCCATGAAGTGTCCTCTGTGATGTGGTGGCCATTGATAGCCCTTGCTATCCCTTCATTAATCATTGGCGTGCTTTGTATCAAACCCTTATTGATCGAGCCGAATGGCTGGTTGGGTCAGAGTTTACTGGTCTTTGGCCCCTATAACAGTTTAAATGAATTAATAACGCATTTCCCCGGTATTTGGCCAATGGTATTTAACGCTTTAACCAGCCTCCCCTTTTGGCTCGGGATCAGTGGCATCGTGGTCGCTTGGTTAAGTTATGTTATTTATCCTTCCATTCCTGCCAAATGCGCTAAGATCAGCATGGGGCTTTATCAAAGTTTAGTGCATGAATATGGCTTTAATGCCTTTAATAATTTGATCTTTGTTCGCGGCAGTATCAAAATGTCGCAATTTTTTGCCTCTGATATCGATGGCAAAGTCATCGACAGTTTCATGGTCAATGGTTCAGGTCGCCTAATCAATCGTTTATCGAACTTAGCTTGCAAATTACAATCCGGTTATTTGTATCAATACGCACTGGTAATGATTTTGAGTTTGTTTGCCTTCATTGTGTGGCAGGTATTACTTTGATAATGATAAGGCATCTATGCAGTACCAGCGCGAAAGTGGCCACTAGAAAGCTTCTACAAAAAAATGGGCTACATGTGCTGAATAGATACCTTACAAGGTCTTCGGCCTTAAGTATGATGTTTTTTAATAGAATTTTTTGACATTGGAATGACCTGTTATGTTACAACACGCTTTGTTAAGTAGTTTAATTTGGTTACCGATGCTAGGCGCGGTCGTCTGTTTAATGGTCAGTTCTGACACCAGTCCTAATCGGGCGCGGATCATAGCAGTCATTATCGCTTTAATGAGTTTAGCGTTATGCGTGCCCTTAGTAAGCCATTTCAATACCGTGGGCTATCAGATGCAATACACGGAAAACCATGCCTGGATTCCTGCTTACGGCATCCATTATGCCTTAGGATTAGATGGTTTATCACTGCCCTTAGTCATCATCACGTGCTTTACCACACTCGTTGTGGTATTAGCCGCGTGCACCAGTGTTAAGCGCAAAGTTGGCCAATACATGGCAACCTTTTTAATCATGCAAGGCTTAGTCGTTGGAGTCTTTGTTGCCACCGATGCGATTCTATTTTATGTTTTTTGGGAAGCGATGTTGATTCCGATGTATTTATCTATCGGAATTTGGGGTAGCGCTAACCGTTCTTATGCCTCCATTAAATTTTTCCTATACACGTTTTTTGGTTCAGCCTTAATGCTGGCAGTCATTTTGTATTTACGCCTCAAAAGCGGTAGTTTTGCCATTGCGGATTTTTATGCACTAAAAATGTCGATGGATGTCCAAATTTGGGTCTTTATCGGTTTTTTACTCTCTTTTATGGTCAAAGTGCCGATGTGGCCGACGCATACCTGGTTACCTGATGCCCATACGGAAGCGCCTGCCGGCGGTTCCGTGGTGTTAGCGGCGTTAATGCTAAAACTCGGTGCTTACGGTTTTTTACGCTTTAGCTTACCGATTGTGCCCGATGCCTGCGATAAACTCGCTTTATTCATGGTGGTTTTATCGCTTATTTCAATTATTTACATCAGTTTTGTCACCCTCGTTCAACAAGATATGAAACGCTTGATCGCTTATTCTTCAATCGGTCACATGGGTTTTGTCACCTTAGGTTGTTTTATGATTTATATCATCATGCACAACACCCAGAGTTATCAAAACGCTTATCTGGCTATTGAAGGCGCGATGGTGCAAATCATTGCCCATTCCTTTGGAGCCGGTGCGATGTTTGTCGGTATCGGTATTTTGTACGATCAAATGCACACCCGCTTAATGAAAGATTTCAGTGGTATCGCCAAAACCATGCCATTATTCGCAGCGCTCTACTTACTCTTTTGTTTATCTAATTTAGGTTTGCCAGGTACCGCCGGTTTTGTCGGTGAATTCATGATTATCCTGGCTATGTTTCACAGTAGCTTTTGGATCACGGCACTGGCGTCTACTGCCGTCATTTTAACCGCCGCTTATACATTATGGATGTATAAGCGCGTCTTTTTTGGCCCCATCACTAATCCTGAAGTGGCTAATTTAAAAGAAATTGGCCCAATTGAAACAATTAATTTATTATTATTAGCCGGCGCCCTGCTATTTTTAGGCTTATTCCCCCAAGCGGAATTGCAATTTTTAACAGCCACTGCCGATCATTTATTGCATTTAAGTTTACTGAGTAAATTGTAAAAAGCATTAGCCCCAGGCAAGCGAAAGCGCCGCCCAAAAAAGGTTAATCCCTATTAACAAGCCCTGAAAGGGTGAAACGGTGTTAATGCTGACACACCACTGTTTCTGGCGCGCTTACAGCGCTCGTCGTGTTTTTGTTTATAGCGTTAACTTAAGTTATGGGCATACCTTAGGGCTTTCCTTGCTACCTTGGCGGACACAGGCCGTTGAAGTTGCAAACTAACGATAATGGGCTTCAGCCTGTTTTTTTGTATCTATTCAGCACCACGAGCGGGAAACATGCACCATCGCTATTAGTCCCCACTAGCAAGCTTCTACGAAAAATGGGCTAAATGTGCTGAATAGATACGTTTTTTTAATAAAGGTTTTTTTATGTGTTTGTTAAACTTAAGTACCTGCGTATTATTGCCACAGATTTTTTTATTAACGGCCACTGCATTAACACTGGTCATTGGCTTGTGTTGTCAACGCCACCAAGCAACGGTCAGTTATTATCTGGCGCAATTGACGTTGCTCGGCACCTTGTATCTGTTATTCAAACAACACGATCTGGCTAATCAATTAGCTTTACACGGTTTATTTGTTTTTGATCCTCTAACACGTATCCCCAGCATCTTGATCATCGTGCTCGCGTTGTTTGCCTTTAGTTATGCGCGGGTGTTTTTAACTGAGCACAAAGCACTGAGTCTGGATTTTTATCTGTTAGCCCTGTTGGCAGTCCTGGGCATGCTCGTGATGTGTAGCAGTCATAATCTGATCCCCCTGTATTTAGGTTTAGAATTATTATCCCTCCCATTGTATGCATTAGTGGCCATCAAACAAAACGGGACCCATGCTGAAGCCGCCATTAAATATTTTGCCATGGGTGCCATTGCCTCGGCGATTTTATTGTATGGCTTTTCTTTACTGTATGGCCTTTGTGGTAGCTTGGATTTACCCGTTATCAGCACTGTGCTTACCCATATTCCAGCCGATCATCGTTTATTGGGTGTCTTAAGCCTGGTCTTTATTATCAGTGGGTTAGCATTTAAATTTTCAGCAGCCCCCTTTCATCTCTGGGCACCGGATGTTTATCAAGGCGCCCCGGTGGCTGCGACATTATTTATCGGCACTGCTCCCAAAATTGCGGTGTTGATCATGAGTATTCGCATTTTTGCCGATAGTATCGGACCATTATTTCAACATTGGCAAAGTTTATGGATCGTCATTGCCATTCTTTCGATGGGACTAGGTAATATTGCAGCTATCATTCAAACGAATATACGCCGACTTTTAGCTTATTCAGCTATTGCGCATATGGGTTATATGTTATTAGGCTTAATCGCTGGCACCAAAGTGGGTTATTCAGCTTGCCTCTTTTATATCTTTAGCTATGGCATCATGACGTTAAGTGCGTTTGGTACCCTGATGGCGCTCAGTAACGAGGGTTTTGAAGTACAAACGTTGAATGATTTACGCGGTCTTAATTGGCGCAATCCCTGGTTAGCCTTCATGATGTTGATCGTAATGTTTTCAATGGCTGGGATCCCACCGAGTGTCGGGTTCTTCGCAAAAATAGGCGTGTTGGAAGCAATTATGGGGATCCATCAAACCTGGCTAGCTGTTGTGGCGTTATTATTTGCCATTATTGGTGCTTATTACTATTTGCGTGTCGTTAAAGCCATGTATTTTGAATCCATGGAAGACAGCACCCCAATCATGACCACTACCCGTTTAAAAGTCGTCACCAGTATTAATGGTTTAGTGATTTTATTACTGGGCATTTTCCCCAGTCAATTGATTGAATTTTGCCGTAGCGCTTTTGGGCTTTGACAGTGAAGCCCTAAGGCTTGCGCAAAAATAACCTCACAGCATCATAATTGGACGCACCCCTAAAAAACCATAAGCGTTCAGAACTTAAGATCTGAACGCTCGTTTATACGATGACAACCCAATGTTTTAATTATCATGATTAAAACATTAGCCGAAAGAATTCATCTAAATCCACATGTGGATCTTTAGAAGTTAACAAAGACCCCAGCCTTTTTTCAATACACCCTAACACCAGCGTAGTAAACCTAAACGTTATTATTCAATAACTATTCGCTATTTTCCTCAAGTCAAACGTAAATATAGAGTATTATTCTAGTTTATCTATTATTTTGTAACTTTAAATTATTTTAAATAGTCTAATTTTTTTAAAAAATACCTATTTTCAAAAAAACGCCAAACTGTTATTGTGTTTTCACCTTCCATTTCACTATCACGCTTAATGAGAACATGCTTAACTTGTGGAATGCTCTTCTCACCAGGGCAATAAATCCAGCATAAGGGACTATTTTTTAACCGAGTCAACCTTTATGAAAATTCGTTTAGCTGAGCGTACAAAAACGCTATCTTCATCCATTAGAACAATTACTGAGCAATTAGCGCTCATTAATCAGGCAAGAGCACAGTTAAGCCTCGAGCCTATCATCGACCTTAGCATTGGTCAGCCGCATCTTGCTGCCAATCCTGTAGCGCTTACCGCCATCTACCAACAATTAACCGCGTCCAACAGTGCTCATGATTTAGGTTATTCACCAGTGATAGGCAGAGATGCCACGTTGCAAGCTATTGTGAATCTTTACCAAGTCTATTACCCACACGTTCACTACACACTTAAAGAAGTCATGTGCAGTCACGGCGCCAATCAAGCGCTGTGGAATGCTTTTAGTATTTTCATTCAAAATAATCAAGGGCAACCCGATATTGTGTTGGCACTTGAACCGTATTTTGGCCAGTACCAAGCCCAAGTCACCGCTTTAGGGGGGCAATTCATCGGTATCGCTAGTGATGTAAATGATTTTCAAACGACGCTCGATCATTTACAGCGTGCGTTAACAAAACACCCTGCTACTAAAATACTCATTCTCAATTATCCCAATAATCCCTCGGGACAAGCACTCGAGCACAAAGAATTGCTAGCGTTGGTACAAGTATTAACAAAATTTCCAGCGCTTATTTTAATTTTAGATGATGTCTATCGCGATATTCATTTCACCACGCAGTTATCCCCTTTGGATGTAGACCCTTTATTGAAATCACGCACTATCGTCATTAATTCTGGCTCCAAGGGCTTGATCGGTGCGCCGGATTTACGCATTGGCGTGGTAGCTGCCCCCGAAGCGTGGATCGCTGCGATGGCACAACAACAAATGCTAACCACTGCCGGAGTATCGTACTTAAGCCAAGTGGCTTTCATTGCCGCCGTTAATGCAAAACGACACTTACCAGAAAATGCGTGGCACCAAGCAGCGATTACAGCATACCATTCGTGCATCACCTACGCCTGCAATAACCTTAATAACACCGGACTTAGCATCACCAAAAAACCGAATGGCGGCTTTTATCTGTTAGTGGATGCCGGATCTTTTTTGGGCTATGAAATTCCCAGCGACATCACTGTAATGAACAGTGAAAATCAAAACGTGGTATTAACGCAAGTGCCGGCAAAAATAGGCGCGTTACACTTAACGACCGATAAAGAAATCGCTAATTACTTATTGCACGTGGCAGGTGTGGCAATGGTTCCAGGTTCCAGTTTTGGATTATCGCCTTTCAAAGGCTTGTTGCGTTTATCGTGCGCCGCTGATAAATCACAATTGGGTTTGGCACTGCAACGCATACGGGAAGCTTACGTAGCACTTAAAGCGATGCCACGCATTGCCTTAAGCATACCAATAAAAACATCTGCCCCAACAGTGAAAAATCTCGCGCTTATCGGAGTCGGTAATGTGGGTGAATGGACTGTTTATTTGCTTTTACAAGCTATGCTATCACGACAATTGACTGAGATCGGTCATATTTATTGCCTGGGCCGTCACAGTAAAAAATTAGCAGCCAAAGTCGCCGATCAATTGCATGCCATGCTGATTCAACAAAGTTTTCTTAGCACTGAACAGCGCCATACACTACTCGATAAAATTCACGCTTCAGACGATTATACGCTATTAAAAAACACCGAACTGGTTATCACCGCCTTTGGTGCACCCATGACACCGGCTATTTGCGAACGCGTCGATTTACTGCTGGCAAACGATCTGATGGCACGTGAGGTTGGTAAAAAATTACAGCAATTTGCGTCTAAAAACACCCTCGTGATTAATATTGCTAATCCTGTCGATATCATAACGTGGCGACTTCAACAGGTATCACAATTGCCGCCACACCAAGTCATTGGGGTATCGGGTGTATTGGATGTAGCACGGTTAGCCCAAGCGATCCATGAAGTTACTGCCATCGATTATGCACACATCGATTTAACGACACTCTGTGTGTGCGGCGAACATGGCCCTGCGATGGTGCCATTATTAAGTCACGCACGGGTCAATGCCAAACCCTTACTCGAACAACTAACCCCTGCACAGATCACAGAAATTCTGAATCGTACGCGCGCTATCGGCACGCAAATGATGGAAGGACTCGGAAAAATTCCACCTCATATCGGTACTGCGCAAGCCTGCGTACTTATGCTACGCGCTATTTTAACAGCTAGCCCTAAAGTATTGCCGTGCAGTATTTGGAATGAAGATTATCAGGTATGCATGGGGTCGATGGTAAGTTTTGGGCCCGATGGCATGCACGTCAATAAGTTCACCGCCAACGCGATGGAGCAGGCGGCTTTAAAAATCGCCGCCGACAAAATTCGTGCCGATTGGTTATTCGTCAATACCGCACCTGTGCCGAATGCTGACCTAGATTCTATCGCGCTCATGACAACGACTACGTGCACTTTTTTTAGCCAAAAAAATGCCCCGCCCGCGCTTTCACTAGCCTTAACTAACGCATTGCCATCGCGTCTTTAATTATTTTCATTAGGAGTTTACTATGGAATCACCCACCCACCCAAGCGTTCCTGATGACAATTTAGAGCAAAAAGATAGCGACCACAGCCCAGGCATAATGATTCACACCGATAGCGCAAGTGATTTAATGCAACCGTTAATAACGCCTGGGAATATCACGCCTGTCGCCGAAGCGCTGGTGCTGAGTGATAGCATCAAACCGTTTTTACAATGGTGCTATCACGAGACGTTTGACCAAAGCGTTAAATCGCGCTATCAACAAGTAAAAGCGCTAACTGCATTAAGCGGCGGCATCATTATTGGTGGGTTATCCGTAGCCTCCATTTATCCTTTAGGTGGTAGTTTTGGCAATGTGTTATGCGACTATTTGGCCGTCACTGAGCCTACGACTCGAACCGCTATTTATGGATTTTTTGCCATCAACGCGCTGATGCCCATGCTGTGTCTCTCTTGTATTGAAGCCAAAGAATTATTTACAAGACTCGCTTCTTCTAGCAATACGCAAGCTATCACCAAAGTTGATCGTAAAAACTTGCGGCGTGGCTTTACCTGTATCGCTTATGTATTAGCTGCTTTTTCTGCCTTATCACCCTTATATGCCACGATCGAAGTTTTTGCCGATGCGGCAGATTGGCTAAAATGGTTAACGATTCCCACTTCTTTTATTGGTCCTGTTATTTTTAAAGCAGCATCTGAATTAAGATTGCTCGATAAAGCCTTGAGTTATTACCCAGCGCCAGAAAAAGCCGTTATTAAAGGCATGCAAAAAGAATTGCAAACAAAATGGCAATGGGTCGAAAACATCATTAAAGACATGAGCGATGAACCATTAGATAGATTATTTTTTGACGTTTTGGGCGATAAAATTGGCTTGAAACAAGCCGATGCACAACAGCAAAACGCTTATCACAATCTAACACGGCTCTTTACGTTACCGCTGCAATACGAAGATATCCAGACCTCCACGGTGGCTGAAAAAGCGACAAAAAAACCGTCACGCTTAAGTTATTTTTTCAAAAGCGTTGGATTTTTTACTGGCGCGGCATCCGCCTATGTGTATTACACCTTGGCAGAATCGGCTGCACTGTACTTATGTGATTATCTGAATATTGAAAATCAAGAACAGCGCACTGTCATTCAGCAATTAAGTTCCAGCTTAGCCGTTATTCCTTGGGCAGCTTTAGGTGCAGAAGCCACCCAAGCGGTATTTGAAAAAGCCTATGAATTTTTACGCTGTAAAAAAGCATCTCAGTCGCATCCACCAAAAACGTCTTACTGGATACCGGCTATTGCCAGCTTTGAAGGAATTTGTTCAGCGACACCCCCCACGTATTTAGCTATTCAAGCACTGAACAATACCCCATGGTATGCCCAATTATTATTGATCCCGGCTTTTTTAGGGCCCGCTTCGATTCGCACTGTCGCGGTAGCTCGGTTGATGACCGAAGGTGCGGCTTATGTAAAAACCTTTCAACCGGAAAGCACCCTGGTTAGAAAAGAACAATTGCTCGCGGCGGTAAATAAAATTACGACCGCTTTGAATAAAGTCCCCGATGAACAATTAAGCCAACTCTATTTCGACCTTATGAACAATTACCCACAACATATGATCAAACATGATCTCACGTCACCCCCTGATCGTGTCACTAGTATTACTAGCAGTCTGCGGCTATAACAACACCCTAACGAATTAAAAACCAGGAAATTGTATGTACTTGATTATCACCTATCTATTCACTGGCGTTATCACTGGCGTGGTGACAGGATTATTAGGCGGCGGCAGCGGGCCAATTTTAATCCCGATTCTAGCCCTGTTACTGAGTTATCAAACTGCATCCAGCACCCTTTCGATGCATATGGCGGTTGGCACAGCGTTAGGCATTGCTTTGTTAGCGATGTTAACATCCGTGCATGCTCACCATAAACATTTAAGCCATGTAAAAGAATCGGCATTAGCGCTATTACCAGGCGGCTTAATCGGCGCCATTGGCGGTACGGTATTAGCCACCACGCTATCAGGCATGGTCTTCAAACTCTTGTTTGGTTTAGTTGTGTTATTGATCGCCCTCTATACGTTAGTGTATTGCTCAACCCAAAATACAGAACCACCTACTTCTATCTATACCAAACGGCAATTATTTTTCATCAGCATTCCCTTGGGTGCCATTGCTACGTGCTTTGGTATTGGCATGGGACCCTTGTGTATTCCACTGCTAAAAAAACAAGGCTTGACCATGACGCAAGCGATTGCAGCCGCCACCTTAGTGGGAATGATTTTGGTAGTTTTTGCAACACTAGGCTTTATCGTAGCGGGTATATTGCACGGTCAATTGTTAGCGCATAGCCTAGGTTATGTGTATTTACCCATGCTAGCGTGGATAGGTATCCCGAGTATTCTTTCCGCTCGCGTGGGGGCAAAATTAACCCATCGCTTTTCGCAACGCACGTTAAAAATTATTTTCACGACTTTTTTATTTATCATTGGTATAAAAATGCTCGTGTAGTGACACTGAGCTCATCCTACTCTGAAAATCCTGCACTAGTCCAACCACATGAAATTTTCACACCAAATTCCGTGAATAATTATTTAAAAATAACAGACTCAATATCTTAATTTTTTAATTCGAAAATATTTACAATTTTCAATATATAATTAATAATAAAGCTTAATAAATTGACTCTATTATCTGCAGATTAAGGATAAAACCTATGAAGATACTGAATATATCATGGAGAAAAAATAGTAATTTATTTAAAATTCAATGTAAACTTTTCAAAAATAATTTTATTGAATCTTTAAAAAAATCTTATGAGACGCAAAACAATGTTCTAATTGACTTGATTAATATTACGAAAAACAGCCATTTTGGAAAAGAACATAAAATTTCAAAAATTAACGATTTGAATACTTACCGAAAACAAATACCCGTTAGAAGTTATGAACATTATTTGCCATGGCTTAATAAAGAAATCAATGGTCATGCGAATCGTTTATCAACAAGTCCTATTGTTCGATGGCTAAAAACCAGTGGATCAACCGGAGATCCCAAAAAAATACCTTATACCACGCATTGGATGTCACAATATAGAATTCCGGGACTAAAAATATTATATGGTACTTATTTAGAACAATGTCCGACAATGTTATTGCACCCATTCTCAACTTTAGACACACAAACCGTTCGAGAAAATACCAAAGAATTCCTTAATAATATTCCTTACCAAAGTATCAGCAACAGAAATCCTATTATCAATGAATTTGACTGGCAACCTCCTTGGTATGATTCTTTATGGTTTTCTCCAGAAATGCCTATAGATTATGAAAACAAAATGTACAGCAGATTGCGTTATTTTATCGAAAAAGATTTAAGAGCCATCCTTACAATTAATCCAAGTACATTAATTTCATTGAAACACCACCTATTTAAAAATCAGAATAAATTAGTGAAAGATATTCATGATGGTACATTGAGAGAAATTAAGATTTTTTATAAAAACCCCCATTTAGCTAAAAAGATAGAAACCTTAGTTAATGAAAAAAAATTTAATTTTAAAACTATTTGGCCAAATTTGTCGCTTATTTCTTGTTGGACTTCAGCCACAGAAAAAATGTACTTGCCACAAATAAACCTATTATTTCCTAATACCAAAATAGTTCCTTTTATGACAACAGGAACTGAGGGAATAGTGACAATACCGATCGATAATCACGACCTTGGACCGCTCGCTATTACACAAGGAATCTATGAGTTTCTCCCAGTTTCTATTGAAATTGAACATCTTATTCTTGAAGAAAAGCCTCTTGATACATTATTGTTTAATGAATTACAGTTAGGTTATGAATACCATCTTATTATGTCTCAAGGTAATGGGTTGCATAGATTAGCATTAGGTGACATCTATAAAGCAGTAGGATTTTATTATAGTGTTCCAAGGCTAGAATTTACACGTAGAGTTGGCACTTATTTTTCATTTACAGGTGAAAAGCTTGCCGAAACACAAATAATTACAGCTATAAAAATCATCTATGAAAAACATCAATTAGAACAAGAATTGTATATGTGCTTCCCAATTTGGGATGAAATCCCATATTATAAAATACTATTTGAAATAAAAAACGTTAGCTATAATAAATTAGAAAAAAAATTATCTTTAGATATTTATAAAAAACTTTGTCAATTAAATACCGAATACAAAAATAAAAGAAGTAGTGGGAGATTGGCTCAATTAAAAATAATTTTTGTAAAAATTGGTTCAATTGAACAATACCATGAAAGGAAAAAAATAGTGGTAACGCAACTCAGTTTAAATATAAGTTACTACAAAATAATGATGTGGTGTTTAATGAAATAATGTAAAATTATTACTAGAGTTGGTGATTATTATGAGCATACAAAAAAATCTTCACATTAAAACCATAGATTATATAGCCATTGATGGAATAAAATTAGCCCTTCACAGCTGGATTCCTAAGAATGTGGAAGCCATATTATTTTATATTCACGGGATGCAAAGTCATTCTGGCTGGTTATTTGAAATAGGTGACCAACTAGCTGCTAAAGCTATTGCGGTTTTTTCTCTTGATCGTCGAGGATCAGGCTTAAGTGAAGGTATTAGAGGAGATGCTAGTTCATCTAATGCCTTACTCGATGAATATCATTACGCACTTAAAAAAGTAAGGGGTCTATACCCAGAAATTCCATTAACGTTACTTGGACAGAGCTTAGGGGGATCTATTTTAGCAGGCCTATTAACCTATCCTGATATTAATTTTCTTTATGATAATGTTATTTTTTGTTCATCACCACTAGGAAAGCAAAGTCATCTACTTAATGAAGAGCAAAAGAAAAATACAAGGGATAGTCAAGGATTAGAATTGCATCCTATCAAAATGATAGATGAAGATTTTAGTGAAGATACACGCTATTTAGCTTTCATGAAAAAAGATTCTCTTTGCTGTCGTAAAATCACTTCCCGTGCAAAATCTGTTTTTTTAGATATTGAACAACGCTATTTAAAAAATTTAGATTTAACACAAGGGAAACCCGTTTTTTTCGTTCATTCCCTTTCTGATCCATTACTAGATGTCCATTATACGATAAATTTATTTATGCGTTTAACGAATAATAAGGGGATTACCCTTCAATTACCCTCTACTAAACATTATCTCTGGTTTACAGAGCAAAAAATTAACTTAATGAGTTGGTTATCTAATTTTATTTTAACAAAAGGATACCTAATTTAATGATTAAATCATCTATTTACCAAGTATTAGTACCTATGAATATTGGTTTTAAGCATGCTCAAGTAGACAGAAATCATGCTGAAAGCATCATTTTAAAAATTAATTACAAAAATAAATATACAGGTATTGGTGAATGTGCACCTAGAGCATATGTTAGCCAAGAAGATTACCAAACAGTCATTGACTATTTAATAAAAATTGACTTAAATATGCTAATTCTCAGCATCGATTTTAATAATATCTATACCGCTATTAACACACTGAATAATTTACAATTGTCAAATATTGGAAACTCCCATGCAACTTTAAATGTATGGTGTATTATAGAGCTTGCTTTATTAGATCTACTAGGTAATTATTTTAATTTAAGTTTACAATAAATATTAAGAAGGTTTTACATTCCATCATTGCTAATTCGTGACAATCCAATTTCTTTATTAAAAAT
>CAISUE010000038.1 GCA_903888615.1 uncultured Gammaproteobacteria bacterium | reverse complement strand
TTTAAAAATACCCATTTTCATGAGTAGGGGAAGTACGCGGCTTATTGAGCGCTTACCCTTTAAATAGATCCGTACTCTCTTGTACTACCGATGGTTTTATCACTAATGCCAATGAACAAGAGATGACAGACTGCTTAACAGGGCCACTATGCCTTCGTTTTCAAGCTTTATGCGATGAGATCGTACCGGGCTCCCAAATGTTGGAGATCAAGCATAAGGTTGCTCAAGTGGTTTGCATGAAAACACGCGGCCAATTAACATCAGCGGCAATACCCGGCGAAAAGATCATACTAGCTAAAGCTGGTGTCCAAGTGGTTGTTAAGGCTGCTGGTGAGCTTGATGGTGAAGGTTATAAGCGTTTACAAAACGAAAAAATGTTAAATATATACCTTGATCGTAGGCCGGGTAAAAAGATATTGTTACGTCAATTCCCGTCCATACGTGATCAATGGGAGAAAGGCGTTGATCTATACAAGTTTGAGAATCGACTGTTATTAAGTTTAGAGCCTGATCTAAAAAGATCCCCTTTTAATCCCCGCATGATTGAGGTAGAAGGCCGCCAGCCAGGGCAATCGCGCTTAAATTACCCCAAGAATGCGAAGCAAATAATCATTATCCCATCCAGCTTTTAATCTCTTAATCTTAACTCCGACTTTAGATGTTTTTTCGGTCTTAATCAGATTCAGAGCAATATGTCGAATAACGGCTAAATTTGCAGCACTATGTCCTTTACGAGTTCGATTACTATCTTCATCAAAGGCCACATCAAGCACCCAGTGAAGATTGTTTTCAATAGCCCAATGCGAGCGCACCACACGCTCTAAGCGTTTCGGATCATTTGCATCAAGGCTACTGATGAAGTAGCGTGTTTCTTCAGTAACCCTATCACCCATCTCTCTTTTGGCTGTGACAGCAATAATGCTTTGCAAACTGCTCCAGTCATGCCGTTCTTGCAACCAAGCTATATCGGCAGTCGCCCGAATCGAGCGTGTTTCAATTCGACCATGACCACCCTCATAGTTAACTGAGGCCACTGCTGGAGATAGCGACGAAGTGAAGAATGTTTTAACATCGTCATGCAGATTACCCTGATTTCCTTTCAGACTAAATACATAATCACCGCCTTGTTGTTTAATCTGTTTAGCAATTTTCTTTTGGCAGCCCATCGCATCGATTGTAATCACAGCACCTTTTATATCAAGGCGTGACAGCAATTTTGGAATAGCGGTAATTTCATTGGATTTGTCATCGACTTTAACCTGACCTAAAACCAGATTATTTTGCTGTGCCCAAGCGCTGACCATATAAATGGCGGCTTTTTTTGAAGCTTTGTCTATGCTTCGTCTTAAGCACTTGCCGTCAATTGCAATGACTTCTCCTTCTGTTATGTTGGCTAAATCGGCAACCCAGCGGGAAAAGCAAATGCTAAATTGCTCGGTATCAATGGCCGCATAAACCTCACCAAAAGTGTCGTGTGACGGTATACCATTTTCCAAGCCAAGCACTTCAGTGAACCACTCCTCTTTTGCAACACCAAATTCTTCAACAGCAACCCAGTTATCTGCGCCGCAGATAATCGCGCAGATGCTGATAAAGAAAATATCTTGTAGTTGATGCTTCTTTTGTCTATTTACTCTGGGGTCTTCAATGCTTGAAAAGTGATGAATAATAGAAGATGTTGGCTTTGCTGTCATTTTAATTAAAAATGATTAGCTTATTACCTTATTTAAATTTTATTTTCAAGAAATTTTAAGCGCGATTGCCCTAGGCCGCCAGCGTTCACATATTGCGCTTGATACCAAACCTTGGCATACCGTCGAAGATTTTGATGCAGCGCGTGCCTGTCTGGATGCTTGGCGGCGTAATAATTGTTTAAAGACTCTTGACGATTGGCATTCACTGAATAATGTTATTCAATTTCACATCACTCGTTTAACGTTGAAAAATGCGGGTATGCAAGTTATGAACCTACGTAATGGCTTACCCTTAAGTGATGTACTGCGTAGAGCCTTTTTAAGAGCCTATGCTCACAAGGCTTTGGGTTTATCACCTACAATTACCCATAAAGCTTTGGCAGTCTGGTTAACAAACTTAGGTTATCCAACCAAGATCTCAGAACCTCGCAGTGCTAAGTCACAAAAGCTTGTATTAAAGAGTGTACCCCGAACTGAAGAAGTCATGGTCTTATGGCATCATCTCCAAAATGAGTTCCCAGAGGCTAAGCTTGATGAGCTCTTGGCTGCTAAATAACATGCTCTTAACCGTTATTAAATGATCCAATTTTATCGTTGGGGTGTATAGCCTTAGAAGTTGGAGCTTTGGCTTTAAAGACTAATCTCTTAATGTAACTATCCGAACTGGATAGTTACATATTTTTCAAGTTATAGGCGCTTAATAGTAAATGAGCTGCTGCTTAAATTTTAGGTTGCTTTCTATAGCACTTAGTACCATAATTTTTGCCTGAGGTATGTCTATTGAAAATTTATAAAACTCGCGTCTTCCATCGATGGGCTAATGATGAAGGTTTAACTGACGCAGCTC
>CAISUE010000037.1 GCA_903888615.1 uncultured Gammaproteobacteria bacterium | reverse complement strand
GGTTGGGAATTTGGTTCTCATGGTATGAATCATTTGCATTTTACTAACGAACCGAGTGATATCGTTGATAAAGAACTTACTAATTCTAAAAAGGTAATTGAACAGTATTTACAGCAACCTTGTCAGCATTTTGCTTATACCTGGGGTGAGTATTCGGTGTCATTACAAAAAAAAGTACGTGCAGCCGGTTATCATTATGCAGCAGCTGTTATTCATCGACCTTTATTGACTAATAGCGACCCACTAGCTTTGCCACGCTTAAACATTAGTAATGACTATAGTTTAACGGACTTTAAAAACTGTATTTTAGGAAAATGGGATTTCTTGGGATTAATACAAAAGATTAAGTGTTTTTTATGAGATTAGGCATTAATGCGTTTAATATTCGCCGGGGCGGTGGCGTTACTCATCTCGTGGAGCTGCTAGCAGCAGCTAATCCAGAGGAGCAGGGTTTTTTCGAAGTCATTGTTTGGGCACCTAACGATACACTTAATTATATTACCAATAAAGCCTGGCTAGTCAAAAAATCTATACCAACCACAAAAAGTTGGTTTTTTAAAATAGTTTGGCTAATCTTTACGTTTCGACGTGAAGCAAAAGAATGTGATATTTTATTGATTCCAGGTGGTAGTTATTTTAACTTTGGCAAGCCATATGTCACCATGTTACAAAATATGCTGCCTTTTGACGCCAAAGAAAATAAGCGATATTTCCAAGCTTCCATTAAAACTTATATTAAATGTCAACTATTAGCTTTAACGCAGCGGTTTACTTTAAAAAAATCAATGGGGGCCATTTATCCTTCAAATTATGCTAAAAACATTATTCAAGCCTCAGTCAGAAATAGTGAACAAGTTAACAGCATTGTTATTCCTCATGGTATTCACGAATCATTTTTTAAAAAAATAACGGTTAATAAGTCAAACAACTTTAAAAATAAACCGATTCGATTGCTTTATGTCTCCATTATTGATGTTTATAAGCATCAATGGCATGTTGTTCATGCAGTAAAACTTTTGCGTGACGAAGGATTTATGGTTGAATTGGATTTAATTGGACCTGTTGGTAATGATCATTCTTTAAAATTATTAAAAAAAGCCATTCAACAAGTCGATCCTGATAAAACGTTTATTCATGTGTTAGGCGAAGTCTCTCATCACAAATTACCAGATTTTTATGCTAAAACAGATATTTTTGTTTTTGCATCTAGTTGTGAAAGTATTTCTATTATTATTCAAGAAGCAATGGCGGCTGGCTTACCCATCGCTTGCTCTAATAAAGGTGCAATGAGTGAGCTATTGAAAGACGCTGGTATTTACTTTGATCCTGAAAATCCTTATGAAATTGCCGCAGCCATTAAGTCATTATTAACTGATTTAACATTACGCACTGATCTTGCTGCTCGCGCAAAAAAATATTCCGAGGTATTTAAATGGTCACGTTGTACATTAGAAACATTCTCGTTTTGTGCCGATATGGCTAAACTACAAAAAAAATCATAAGCTAAGGTATTTTATGTGTGGAATTGTTGGTTTTCAAGGTGAGTTTACTGAAGTTTTACTCTCAAACATGTTGAGTAAAATTGCTCACCGTGGGCCTGATGGTGTAGGTGAACTGTTGTTAAATAATTTAACAGGCCTAGGTCATCGACGATTGGCTATTATAGATTTGTCGCCGCAAGGTCATCAACCTATGACTGTAAATTGTCATTGTTGTCAAGTTTACTCGGCTGATGCTAACAATAAGCTTTGGTTAATTTATAATGGTGAATTATACAATTATCAAGCGTTGCGTGATTTACTTATCAAAAAAGGCCATCAGTTTCATAGTAAAACCGATACTGAAGTTTTGTTACATCTTTATGCTGAATATGGTTGTGCAATGCTTGAACAATTAAATGGAATATTTTCTTTTGCACTGTACGATGGTAGAAAAAACGGTCAAAAAGATGGCATGCAACAAGGAGATCTTTTATTAGCGCGTGACGGTTTAGGTGTTAAACCTCTCTACTATGCGCAGACGCAAAGTGGGTTTTTATTTTCTTCTGAATTAAAATCGTTATTACAATCCAAAAATATATCTCGTGAAATAAATTATGCTGCCATTCATGCTTATTTCTCTTATTTATGGTGTCCTGCACCACAAACTGCATTTGTTGATATTCGAAAATTTGAACCAGGTCAAGCCATGTTGGTACGTCAAAACCACATTAAAAAAACCTGGTATTTTTACGATATCCCCTATGGCCAAACCGTTTTTGAAAATAAGCCCCAATATATTGCCGAAGAATTGGCCCATTATCTTGAGCAAGCTGTTAAACGGCAATTGATGTCAGATGTTCCTTTAGGAGCGTTTCTTTCGGGTGGTTTAGATTCTAGTGCAGTGGTTGCAATGATGCGAAAACTTCAGCCAAATAAAAAAATTCAATGCTATTGTATTGGATTTTCTGATCATTATGATAATGAGGGAAACGCTCCAGATTTACCTTACGCCAAAAAAGTTGCTAGACACTTAGATGTGGATTTAAGAACCATTATTATTGAACCCAAAGAAATACTAAAGTTACCACAATTACTCTATCACTTGGATGAACCACAAGCAGATCCTGCGGTTATTAATGCTTTACTTATTGCTCAACACGCGCACGAAGATGGTATTAAAGTCTTATTGTCAGGCGCGGGTGGTGATGATATATTTAGCGGTTATCGTCGTCATTATGCCTTGCAATTAGAGCGCTATTGGGCATGGTTGCCACTTTCACTTCAAAAACTTGGTAAAAAAATCCCAAGAATTTTTCCACCAGGCACAAAAAATAATTTATTTTTACGACGCTTAACGAAAGGCTTAGCTTCTATGGGGTTATCTTCACAGCAACGCATAGCGAGTTATTTTTTGTGGGGTGACGAAGAAACGCGTAGAGGATTATACAGTCCTATGATGCATGAAAAAACACAGTCACTTAATACGTTTTCACCACTGCTTGTGAATTTGCAACGCATTCCTAAAAATACCGAACGCTTGAATCAAATGTTGTATTTAGAAATAAAACATTTTCTCGCCGATCATAATTTAAATTATACAGATAAAACTTCAATGGCAGCTGGTGTTGAAGTTCGCGTGCCATTATTAGATCGTGATTTAGTGAATTTTTCTACAAAAATTCCAGTCGGCTTGAAACAACAAGGAAGCATAGGTAAATCTATTTTTAAGTTAGCTATGGAGCCATATTTACCGCGTGATATTATTTATCGAAAAAAGTCTGGTTTTGGCGCACCTATTCGCTCTTGGCTTAAAAATGAATTAAAATTTTTAGTGGATTCTGTGCTGTCACCTGAAGTGATCAATGCCAGAGGTATTTTTGATGCAACAGCAATGCAAAAATTTATTCAATTAGATAGAGCTGGACAAGTAGACGGCGCTTATGCGATTTTCTCCGCACTATCGATTGAATTATGGTGTCAAATTTATATCGATAATAAAACTTTTTCTTTTTAACGAATTTATTAATTTATTAATTTATTTTATGAAACAACTCTTACAAAGTTTAAAAACGGGTGCAACACAATTGATAGACGTTCCGTGTCCACTGATTAATGCTCAGCAATTACTCATTCGAACCCATCATAGCCTTATTTCTGCGGGCACAGAAAGAATGCTAATTGAATTTGGTAAAGGAAATTTACTGGCTAAAGCACGTCAACAACCAGATAAAGTGAAACAAGTCATCGGAAAAATCGCCACTGATGGATTGTTGACGACGCTTGATGCGGTGAAAAGTAAACTCGATCAAGCACTGCCCATGGGTTATTCTAATGTCGGCATCATTATTGACAAAGGTCATGATGTTCATGGCTATCAAATGGGTGACCGCGTAGTATCCAATGGCCCTCATGCCGAAATCGTCTGCGTCTCGAAACATTTATGTGCCAAAATACCCGATGTGGTTAGTGACGAAGAAGCGAGCTTTACTGTTCTGGGTGCAATCGCTTTGCAAGGCGTACGGTTAGCACAACCCACTTTAGGTGAATGTTTTGTGGTCATGGGTTTAGGTTTGGTCGGTTTGTTGACAGTGCAATTATTGCACGCCAATGGTTGTAAAGTATTAGGCTTGGATTTTGATAGCGATCGCTGTGCGTTAGCGAAGCAATTGGGTGCAGATACTTTATTATTAGCCAGTGATGTTAACCCTTTATCCGTGGCCGAATCATTTTCAAATAACCGCGGAGTGGATGGGGTATTGATTACTGCTGCGACAGCCAGCAATGAACCAGTATCAACCGCCGCAAAGATGTGCCGTAAACGTGGCCGCATTGTTTTAATTGGTGTAACGGGATTAAATTTATCACGGGCAGATTTTTTTGAAAAAGAATTAAGTTTTCAAGTGTCTTGTTCGTATGGACCGGGTCGTTATGATCCGGCTTACGAACAGCAAGGTCAGGATTATCCACTGGGTTTTGTGCGATGGACCGAGCAACGTAATTTCGAAGCTTTTCTTGAATTGCTGGCGGCTAAAAAAATCAATGTGTTATGTTTAATTACTCACCGTTTTTTATTCGAACACGTCGAACAAGCCTATGATTTATTGACGGGTAAAGAATCCTCCTTGGGTATTTTATTAAATTATTCTTCTGACACCAGTCTCGGTGTGCTGATTCAATCCACTGTTGTCACGAATGTTATTCCCAGCAATGCTCATTCTATATTGGGTTTTATGGGTTCGGGTAATTATGCGAGTCGAGTATTATTACCTGCGTTTAAAAAAACCGCTGTAAATTGTAAAGTATTAAGTTCTCGGGGTGGGATTAGTGCCGTCCATTTTGGTAAAAAATGGGGTTTTCAATTAGCTACGACTGATAATAAGCTCATCTTAAAGGATCCGACCATTAACGCGGTGGTAATTGCCACGCAACATAATAGTCATGCCGAGTTAGTTATTCAAGCATTGGCAGCTGGCAAACACGTTTTTGTGGAAAAACCCCTGTGTTTAACACAAACCGAATTTGAAGCGATTAAAAATGCTCAGTTAATGGATAAATTGCTGATGGTGGGTTTCAATCGCCGCTTTGCAGCACATATTCAAAGAGTTAAAATATTATTGCAGCCAATATCTGCCCCAAAACACATGATCATGACGATCAATGCCGGCTTTATTCCTAAAGAACATTGGAGTCAAGATATTGCTCGCGGTGGCCGACGGTTGTTAGGTGAAGTCTGCCATTTCATCGACCTTTTGCGATTTATAGCCAATTGTTCCATTATTAACGCCGATGTAATAGCCATTAATTCACAAGAAGATCAACTTACTATTACACTAATTTTTGCAGATAATTCGCTAGGAACGATTCATTATATGGCTAATGGCCACAAATCCTTTCCAAAAGAACGCTTAGAAATTTTCACCGATGGAAAAATAATTGTCATTGATAATTTTAGAAAAATGCGTGGTTTTGGGTTTAGAAAATTCACCAAATGTAATTTATGGCGTCAAGACAAAGGGCAAGAGGCTTGTGCAGCTGCATTTGTCAATGGATTAAGTGTAGGTTTAGCGCCTATACCGCTGGCTGAAATTTTTGAAGTTCAACAAGTGTGTTTGGATTTAGTGAAAAAATTGCGTGGTTAGTAAATGAATTTTGTAAAATATTACCATACGCTTAAATATTTAAAAGCCAGTCAAATTTCTTGGCGACTTTTTTATCGCTTTAAAAAAACCACGATAAAATACGCGATTAGTGAAGTAAAATTAAGAAATTTCAATAATAAACCCTTAATGACGCTAAAAAAATCGGCTTTCATCAATGAAACTACTGTGTGCTTTTTAAATAAAGCACAGGATATTTCTTCAGAAACGTGTTGGAATAATCCAAATTATGAAAAATTATGGCTGTACAATCTGCATTATTTTGATGATTTAAATGCTGAAAATGCACATGAACGTACCCAATGGCATTCTATTTTAATACTGAGATGGATTGCTGAAAATCCAGTCGGGAAAGGTAATGGCTGGGAACCCTATCCTTTATCTTTACGTATTGTCAATTGGCTTAAATGGGCGTTGCGTGGCAATGTATTAACGACTGAAATGCAACATAGTTTAGTATTGCAAGTACGTTTTTTAATGAAGCGCCTAGAATGGCATTTGTTAGGCAATCATCTATTAGCGAATGCCAAGGCTTTAGTGTATGCAGGTATTTTCTTTGAAGGTAAAGAGGCTAAACTGTGGTTTAATAAAGGCGCGCGAATTTTCGCTAAACAATTACCGGCGCAAATTTTAGCGGATGGCGCACATTTTGAATTAAGCCCGATGTACCACAGTATTATTTTAGAAGACCTTTTGGATGTGATCCAGTTATATCAATGCTACGGCTTAACCGTACCAATACTTTGGCCTATAATCATCACTAACATGTTGGCATGGTTGCAGACGATGACGCATCCAGATGGTCAACTGTCTTTTTTTAACGACAGTGCGTTTAAAATAGCGCTTTCTTTAGCAGAATTACATCGTTATGCGAGGCGCTTGAATGTACATGTGCCTTTACCTGTCAAAGCTAACGTGCACCATTTAGTGGCGAGTGGTTATTGCCGTTTACAAAATGCGAGTGCGGTGTTACTTGCGGATATTGCTGCAGTGGGTCCTCATTATTTACCAGGTCATGCGCATGCCGATACCTTAAGTTGTGAATTTTCATTGAAAACTCAACGTATTTTAGTCAATTCTGGTACCTCGACTTATGAAAATAATGCGTTAAGAGCCAAGCAGCGAAGTACTTCTGCACACAATACGCTAGTTATTGACGATGAAAATTCTTCTGATGTATGGGGTGCGTTTAGAGTGGCGCGAAGGGCACGCGTTTTTAACATAAAAACGCTAGTTGATGACCATACATCATCGTTAACGGCTAGCCACAATGGTTATTTACGCTTAGCAGCCAAACCCATTCATACGCGGATTTGGTGTTTGACTGATCAGTCATTGACGATCAAAGACACGGTTACGAGCAATGCTGTTCACACCAGTAAATTGTATTTTCATTTTCACCCAAGTCTTATTGTATTCAGACTTAATGAAAAAAATGCTCTATTGAGTAATGCGGTTGGTAGGGTTGCTACGATTAGCAGTTCTGAAGCACTTATTATTGAAACAGGATTTTTTTATCCAACATTCAATCAACAGGTAGCGAATCAATATATAGTCATTGAAAAGCAGCATGTTTCTGCGGTTCAAATTATTACTGAGTTTACATGGGTTTAATCGATGAACATTTTATTTATCACGGATAATTTTTATCCTGAAGGCAATCCTATTGCGAGTCGCGTATATGAGCGTGCGTGTTATTGGGTTAAAGCCGGTCATCATGTGACGGTGATTACGTCGGCGCCTAATTTCCCCGAAGGTAAGCTATATCCAGGTTATAAAAACAAATGGTTTCAGCGTGAATGTATTCATGGCATTGACGTGCTTCGTGTTAAAACGCTCATTGTTGCTAATAAAGGTTTTTTTTTAAGGGTGTTAGATTTTCTCTCTTTTATGCTACCCGCTTTTATTGTCGGTTTATTTCAAAAAAAATTTGATGTCATCATGGCATCTTCACCACAATTTTTTGGCGCAATCACCGCATGTCTGTTGGCGAAGTGTAAGCGTTTGCCTTTTATGTTAGAGCTTGGTGATATTTGGCCGGCTTCTATCGTGGGTGTTGGCGTCATGCGAGAGAGTTTGACTATTCGTTTATTAGAAAAACTTGAATTGACATTGTATCAGCATACTGATCATATTATTACTATTTCGCCTGCCTTTAAAGATAATTTAGCGGCCCGTGGTGTTCCGCTAAGTAAAATGACGACTATTTTAAATGGCGTCGATTTAGCGCGTTATGCACCACAGACGCGCAATATCGAATTACTTAAACAATACGCTATACCGAAAGATGCTTTTATCATAGGCTATGTTGGAACTCATGGTTTGGCACATGCCTTAACTAACGTGTTGCAAGCAGCTTCTTTATTAATTGAGCACCAAGCTATTCATATTGTCTTTGTGGGTACAGGAGCTGAACGTGAGCAGTTACTGCACCAAGCACAAGGTTTAAAGAACGTTCATTTTATCCCGCCGCAATCGAAAGAAAATATTCAAGCATTTTGGGCTTTATCTGATGTAGCGTTAGTGCATTTAAAAAATAGCCCTGTATTTGCTGAAGTGATTCCATCGAAAATATTTGAAGCGATGGCGATGGGTTTGCCTATTCTACTGAGTTCACCCGAAGGTACGGCGAGTCGTTTAATCTTAGATGCTCAAGTCGGCTTATGGGTACCTGCTGAAAATCCAGAAGCCTTAGTTGCTGCCATTTTAATGCTATGGAAAAACCCTAATCAAAGGCTACGCTGGAAAAACACCAGTTTAATGGTAGCTCCGAGTCATTCACGCGAAAATCAAGCGGTAGTTACGTTGCTAGCTTTGACGCAGTTAATAAGTGATTATCGTCAACAAAATAGGAAAACTCACTAATGTTTTTTTCTCTGTCGCTACTCTTAATGTTTGGTGTGTCTCTGGTATTAACGAACTTCGTTCGCCGACACGCGCTTGCGACAGCATTATTGGATATTCCCAATCAACGTAGCTCGCACACCATTCCTACACCAAGAGGTGGTGGACTGGCGTTTGTCAGTGTCTTTTTAATGGCTACATTAGGATTATTTTTTAACCATTACTTATCTTTACCCATCACTGCCGCCCTAATGGGCGGTGGCATCTTGGTGGCTGTTGTAGGCTATTGTGATGATCGACAACCTATCAGTGCCAGAAAACGTTTTGTCGTGCAATTCATCGCAGCGGTGTGGGTATTGTCTTGGTTGGGCGGCTTTCCAGTGCTTGATTTTGGTAGTGTTCAAATCGTAGCGCCAATGCTAGGAGCAGTGTTAGCGTTGATTGCTATCATTTGGTCGATCAATTTATACAATTTTATGGATGGCATTGATGGGTTAGCCGCATCGCAAGGGGTGTTTCTCAGCGTAGTTGCAGCGATATTCTTTTATGCGATTGGCGATGTGGCTTTGGCGTTATTGAGCGCTACATTAGCCGCAGCGATCGGTGGTTTTCTTTACTGGAATTGGCCGCCTGCTAAAATTTTCATGGGGGATGTCGGTAGTGGTTTTTTAGGGTTTGTATTTATCGTGATGGCCATTGATGCCTGTAACAAGCATGAAGTGTCATTGCTGCTATGCTTGATATTATTTTCCTTGTTTCTTTATGATGCTACCTTAACTTTAATTTATCGCCTCATTAAAAAACAAAAATACTATGAAGCGCATCGTGAACACGCGTATCAGCACGGGGTAGATGCCGGTTGGAGTCATACAAAAATGACTTTAGCGTATCTCGTTATAAATATGCTATTAGTATTACCGATTTCTTATATTTTTTATACAAAACAATCGGTTAGTTTTTGGCTTTGGGGATCCTTGTCGATTATTCTGTTATCATTATGGTTTGCTGCTCGATGCTCAACATCGCTCAAGGATAGGCGTGAATATCAGACTCTTGAAAATTCCTAATCGATTGCTCGCTTTTGTTTATGATTGCTCGGTAATCACAGTCGCTTGGCTCTTGGCGTATTGGTTGCGTTTTGACTTGCGTACCATTCCCGCCCCTTTACTGCATCAAGCGTTATCAGCTTTGCCGGTGGTGCTCAGCTTGCAAGCCAGTATTTTTTGGTGTTATGGGCTTTACCGTGGGGTGTGGCGTTTTGCATCGATTCCTGATTTAACCAGAATTGTTAAAGCGGCTGTTTTAGGTGTCATCACCATTCTGACCTTATTTTTTTTCTTGCGCACTACGTTTATTTTGCCACGTGTGGTTCCCTTACTGTATCTCATTTTATTGATTGGTGGTGTCGGTTCAGCGCGTGCGGTATTTCGGTGGTTAATGGATTATCGGCAGATTTTTTCTAATGCAAAGCGCGTTTTGATTATCGGTGCAGGCAGTGCCGCAGAAGGCTTGATTCGTGATTTAATTCGTCATGCTAAACACCTTTATCATCCTATTGTCATGCTTGATGATAACCCTATGAAACAACGGCGTGACATTCATGGCATTGCGGTGGTGGGTACGTGTGATGATTTAGTTAAAGCCGTCCAAACACACGCCATTGATTTAATCATGATTGCCTTGCCATCAGCGAATTCAGCTATGCTACGCCGAATCGTTAATTTATGTGAACGTGCCGAAATTCCTTATCGCACTTTACCCAGTTTAGGGGATCTGGCTGAAGGGAAAGTGAGTATCAATCAATTACGCGAAGTGGCATTAGAAGATTTATTGGGTCGTGATCCGGTTAAACTCGACACAATGGCGTTAAGCGCTGAGTTTCAAGGAAAAACCATTTTAGTGTGCGGTGGCGGCGGGTCGATTGGCGCTGAATTGTGTCGACAATTAGTGATATTTAAGCCATCTTCTTTGGTCATTGTTGATCAAAATGAATTTAATTTATACACGATTGATATGGAATTACGCCAAAAATTCCCTTATCTTTCTCTGACGTGTTTATTACAAGATATAACCGATGCCGTGGGTTTAAATACTATTTTTCAAAACCATCAGCCACAGATTGTTTTTCATGCTGCCGCTTATAAGCATGTGCCGTTAATGGAAAGTCAATTCCGTGCAGGTGTGATCAATAATATTCTCGGCACTCGTTTATTGGCTGAAATCGCTTCTACGCATCATGTTGCTAAATTTGTTTTAATTTCAACGGATAAAGCGGTGAATCCCACCAATATGATGGGTGCTACCAAACGTGCTGCTGAAATTTTTTGTCAAAATTTCAATCAACGCTCAAATACCGATTTTATTACTGTGCGATTTGGCAACGTGTTAGATTCCGCCGGCAGTGTCATTCCGTTGTTTCGTCAGCAGTTATTGGCCGGTGGGCCATTGACGGTCACTCATCCTGATGTTACGCGTTTTTTCATGACTATCCCAGAAGCATCTCAGCTCATTATGCAAGCGGTTAATATGGGTGAGGGCGGAGAAATTTATGTGCTGGATATGGGGGGGGCCATTAAAATCGATTATTTAGCTGAGCAATTGATTCGTTTAGCCGGTAAAATACCGGGGGAAGATATTGACATCATTTATACGGGCTTACGTCCTGGTGAAAAATTATACGAAGAATTATTTCATGAGCATGAACTGTTGCGGAAAACCTCGCATCCCAAAATTTTACTGGCGAATGCTCGGCAAGTTTTTTGGGATAATTGGCTGCTTCACTTAGATCAATTGCATCGTGCCTGTGATAGCCACGAAGTTGCCCCTGTATTACAACAATGGGTTCATCAATTGGTGCCAGAATATGGCTTTGGGAGGAAAGTTAGCGAACAGCATGCCCACACGGCACCTTTTAATAACAAGCTAGCGTCTTTGTCAATGGCAAGTCAAGTATGAAAAATATTTTAATGGTTTGTTTAGGGAATATTTGTCGCAGTCCGATGGCAGAAGGCTTATTGCGGCACTATTCGGATCAACAGCAATGGGATTTAACGGTGTCTTCGGCAGGTATTCAAGCGGTGGTTGGCGCCAAGGCTGATCCGATGTCGAGTAAAGTCATGCAGAATCATCAGATAGATATTTGCGCTCACCGAGCGCAGCAATTAACCAGTGCGATGTTACATCAAGCGGATTTAATTTTAGTGATGGAAAGTGAGCAGCAGCAAGCCTTAGGCTATATTTCTCCGAGTGCTTATGGTAAAGTACATCGCCTTGGAAAATGGCAGGCATTTGATATTCCCGACCCTTATAAAAAAACACCACAAGATTTTGACATGACTTTTTTATTAATCGAAAAAGGCCTCCAAGATTGGTGTGAGCGACTATGGAAAGACCATGTTTAAATATTCGATAATAACATTGACCCTTTTGGGTTTAAGTGGTTGTACCTTTGCTCCAGGCATGCAAATGGCTGCCCCTTCGAGTGAAGCTAAGCAAGAAGCCGCTCAATTTACTATTACGCCGAGTTTTGTTGCTATTACGCCGCAGCTCATTCGTGATATGCCAGAAACCAACATTGATAAATATTATTATGTCGCACCTCAAGATGTATTGAGTATCACCGTGTGGGACCATCCTGAATTTACGTCGGTAGGCAGTAATGCTGCTTCAGATATGTCCAATACCTTAGCTTCCAGTGCTAATGTTGGCTTAAACCCACCTAACGCGCCATCAGGATTTTTGATCAATGCCGATGGGGCTATTTATTTTCCCTTGTTAGGTTATGTCGATGTCAACAATAAAACTGCCGATCAAATTCGCAGTCAAATGATTGCTTTGCTCGCTAAATACATTCGTAATCCGATCGTTGATGTGCGGATAAGTGCTTATCGCAGTCAACGCATCTATATTATGGGTGAAGTGATAAAGACAGGTTTATTAAATTTGACTGATATTCCAATGAATTTAACCGATGCACTGAATCTTGCTGGTGGTATCAATCAAGACACGGCGAATCCAGAACAAATTTATGTCATTCGTGGCAATATGCAAAAACCGACCATTTATTGGTTAAAAGCAGGTTCTGCCGATGCGCTCATTATGGGTGAAAAATTTCATTTAGAAAATAATGATATTGTCTTTGTTTCAACAGCGGATGTGGCGCGTTGGAATCGTGCCATCAATCAAATCATGCCGACCATTCAAACGGTATTTTATACCCAATCATCTATTCAGCAAGCACATTAAGCGCCATTGGCTTTTTAAGGATTATTACGTATGCATCAACAAACAAATATCAGTGGTAGCCGTTCATCAACAACCACCATGGAAGAGGATATTGATTTTCGGGCCTTGTGTTATAGCTTACTGGCCAATAAGTGGTTAATTGTGATTACCATGGCAGCTTGTTTTGCTCTTACAGCGGGCTATTTAATAACCAAAGCACCTCAATACAGTTCTAATGTCTTATTGCAAGTGGAAACCAATAACAACAGTATCGCAGGCATTGGGGTTGCTGGATTAACCTTAAATGATAGAACTGCATCAGCGGCAGAGATTCAAACTGTGTTAATTAAATCGCGTTACATTCTAGAACCGGTCGTGCAAAATTTAGGCTTGGATTTAACGATTCGCAAGCATTATTTTCCACTCATGGGTGCGTGGTATGCGCATCATCATACTGAGTTATTAGCGAAGCCTTTATGGGGTTTATCCAGTTATGCTTGGGGTGGGGAGCAGTTACACATCAGTCAATTTAATGTGCCTATTGACAAAGAAAATAGTGATTTTCATTTGGTTGGCGGTAAAGCATTTGGCACTTATAATTTGTACGATGATAATGATCAGTGGTTATTAAGTGGTCAAGCGGGAAAACTGGCAACGAAGGGCGCTTATACCTTGATGGTCGATGAATTCATTGCTAATGCCGGTGAACAATTTTCAGTCTATAAAAAAAATATTCAACCGATTGCTGCGGATTTAGCAAAACAAATTAAAATTGACGATTTAGCTGCTAATGGTCATACGGGTGTCTTGCAAATGAGTTTAGATGGCCCTAATCCTCCCTATTTAATTCAAGTATTAAATGCCATTGCCACGCAAGCGGTTGAAAAAAACACGGAAAAAAAATCTATTGAAGCGACTAAAACATTAGGTTTTCTTAATCAACAATTACCACTGGTGAAACAAGGCATTAACAATGCCGAAAGTGCTTTAAATCAATATCGCGCCAAAACGGGTAAAATTGATCTTGATATGCAAACGAAATTTTTATTGGCGCAAATAACCGATACGCAAAAATTGCTTGAAGAAACGCAATTAGCCAAATTAGATGCTTTACAAAAAGATACTTCAGAGCATCCGTTAATCATTGCCCTTAATGATAAGGAAAAACTATTAACCAGTGAACTTGCAACGCTACAATTAAAATTAAGTAAATTACCGGTCAGCGACCAAAAAGCAGTTAATTTATTGCGTGATGTCAAAGTAAAGAGTCAATTGTATTTATTATTGTTAAATAAACTGCAATCCTTGCAAGTCACTAAAGCAGGCACGGTGAGTGATATTCGGATTTTAGCGCTGGCGAATTATCCCGAATCACCTTTGCCAACTAAAAATAACTTGATATTGCTCGGTAGCTTATTGATAGGATTTATATTAAGCGCTGGCTTTATTATCTTGAAAAATTCATTGCACCGTAAAATAATTGATCCCAATGCGTTAGAACAACAATTTGGTTTGATCAATATGGCCATTGTTCCTTATAGTGAACAGCAAAAAATACTTTCTTCTTATGATAAGAAAAAAGTCACAATCCCTTTGTTGGCCAAGACGAAACCCAAAGATTTGTCGATCGAAGCGCTGCGGAGTTTTCGTACCAGTTTACAATTCGCGATGATGGATGCCAAAAATAATATTATTACTATCATGGGTATTGCCCCAAGTGTAGGTAAATCCTTTATCTCATCTAACTTTGCGTATTTATTGGCCGATGCGGGGAAAAAAATACTGTTGATCGATGGTGACATTCGCCGTGGTCATTTGAAAGATTATTTTTCAATAAGTGCTAAACAAGGCTTTAGTGAAGTATTGAGTGATCAATGCACGTTTGAGCAAGCAGTGGTTAAAAGTAGTGATCATTTGGATTTTTTGAGCGCCGGCGCTTACCCACCTAATCCATCAGAATTGCTGATGAATGAACGCTTAACACTCTTTTTAGCAAAAGTTTCACCTTTATACGATTTGGTGATCATTGATACAGCACCTATTTTAGCGGTAACCGATGCGGCCGTTATCGGCCATCACGCGGGCGCTAATTTTATGGTGATCGCTGCTAATAAACACGAACAAGACGAAGTTAATTTGGCTCTTAAGCGGTTAAATACCAATGGTATTCGTTTAAATGGGTCGATTTTTAACTTTTCATTGCTTGAAAAAGGTTTGTATCGTTATGGCTATAGCTATGGCTATGGTTATGGTTATCAAGCAAAATATGAGTAATTAATTTTATATGTCAAGTGTGATTTTAAAAAACACTAGAATATCTGATAACTTAAATTTTATTAGGGGTTTAGCAGCACTAATAGTTATGATTTGTCATTTACGTGCAGCGTTGTTTGTTGGTTTTAAAAGCATTGCGTCACCAACACATTTAGAAAAAATATTTTATTTTATTACTGGGTCTGGCTCAGAAGCGGTGATGGTTTTTTTTGTCTTGAGTGGATTTCTGATTGGATCTCAGGTGTCTATAAGTGTAAAAAATGATATTTTTATGTGGTCCCATTACCTGATTAATCGCCTAACTCGTCTTTATGTAGTATTGATTCCTGCGTTGTTACTAAGTGGTTGTGTGGTATATTTTGGTTATGCCATTATTCTTCATCAAAAGTTGCCAGTTGTTCTCAATATAGGTAATTTTTTAGGAAATATATTTTTTTTACAAACAATTAAAACTTATTCTTTTGCTGGAAATTCTCCATTGTGGAGTTTATCTAATGAATTTTGGTATTATTTACTGTTTCCAGTATTATTATTTACTTACATGGAAAAATTACCTAAAAAATTTTTATACTTATTGATTTCAATTGCTGTTTTTTATTTAATTGGTCTAGAAAAATCTTTATATTTTATTGTTTGGCTAATGGGGTTAACTGTTTATAAACTTTTTGAAGTCAAAAGTTTTAAATTTATTTATGATAATGTAAAATTAAGAGTTTTAATTTCTCTTGTCCCATTGTTAGGGTTATTATTTGAATTTACTTTAAACAGGCTGCATTTATTTAATCGAGGAATACTTGATTTTATGGCAGCATTTTTCTTTTCTATTTTTCTTTATGTTATGTTACATAATAAAACATCTAATAATAAATCCCTGTATCATAAATTTTCAGAAAAAACATCATCTTGCTCTTACACATTATATTTAACTCATTATCCAATAGTGACGTTAATGACAGCAATTCTTATTAAAAATAGTGGAGCCTATTGGATATTTAATGCTTTACATTTGTTATATTTTATATTGATTGCAGTAGGTATCTTTTGTTTTTCTTATTTTTTTTCAAAAATTACTGAAGTGCATACTTCTCAAGTTAAACTTTTTGTATTTAAGAAATTTTTAAATAAGTAATTAATTTTATTTTACGATAGTGATAAATGTACCTAGCGCTAAGTTTTCTGCGCAATACGTGCTAAATGGATAAAACTATTGTAACCACCTATTAACAACGCATGAGCACTGTTATGTCAACCACCCTAGATACAATCCCAAAGACTCAAGCTTTGTTACGTAACCAAGAATTATTTTCAGCTGAAGTTGATGAAGATTTGGTGATGATGGATGAAGCGCAAGGGGTTTATTTCGGGTTGAATTCCATCGCTAAATCAGTTTGGCAGTTATTGGCGACACCGAAAACAATCCCCGAGTTAATCAAAAATCTTACCGATCACTATGAAATCGATGCAGTCCAATGTCAGGCGGATTTGACACCTTTCTTGTTATCTTGTGTTGATAATAACTTAATCCATTTTGTTTAAATGGACTTTATTCGTCGCTTAATTCGTCAGCGTCAGTATTTACCGTATTGTCTTGAAGCTTTGTGGTATTTAACGTGGTGCAAATGTCAGGTGGTATTCAAGCCTTTTGCGTCTTATGCTAAACATTACGGCCATGCGCACTGTGAAACTTTGCGTGTGGATTGCTTAAATAATCAAGCCTTAATTCATGCGATTCGCTTAAGTCTTCGCGTTGTGCCCATTTGTTTACCATGGCACAGTAAATGCCTTGATCAAGCGATGGCAGCACAAAAAATGTTAGCACGACGTGGTTTCGCCACTACGTTATATTTTGGCATAATGCACGACGCCAATAAGACGTTATTAGCGCATGCGTGGTTACGCTGCGGGTCCAAATGGGTCATCGGCTATCAGCCATTTCAACACTATAGCATTGTCGGAACTTATGCATGGTATCGGTAACAGAGCATTTTTTTAAGCAATTGATTCGGCAGCAAGTAACGGATAGTGCGAGGAATACCTCATTACGCCTGCCAGAATCCTTTGATCAAAAGCTTTTTTTCACTTTATTAAAAGAACATCGACTCCTTTTATTTGGCGTGCAGGCGTTAAAAAAACACTATCCCGATCAGCAGCAGGTCATTGAATTTTTAACACCATTTGTAATTCAACAATCGCGCCAGCAATTACTGTTGGGTCACGCACTGTTAAGCTTAACGAAACGCATGCACTTGAGCAACATCCCTTACGTTATTTTAAAAGGCGCACCGCTTAATCGGCAATTGTATGGCAATAAAATCCTGCGGATGTCTCATGATATCGATATTTTAATCAATGTGCTTGATTTAGCGTGTACCCATCGGCTGTTAATTGAAGCCGGTTATGAGTTGGATGCACAACTATCGAAAACTTCGCCTGAAGAGTTCATGGGTTTTACAAAATTAGTCACTATCATGAAAGACGTCAGTTATCGTCATAGGCAGCATCGAACATTAGTAGAGTTACACTGGAATATCAGCCAAATGGCCGATTGTAATTTTGGTGTTATCACTGACCACATGCGTACTACGGTAACATTATGCGATAAAGACGTTTCTATTTTAAGCTCAGAATATAATTTTATCTACTTGTGCTTTCATGCCAGTAAGCATCAATGGGAACGGTGGCAATGGTTAGTGGATTTGGCTGTTTTTTATCGACAAATACCTTTAGATTGGGAACAGTTAATCAGCATTGCGAAGCGGCATTATTGCTTGCGACCTTTATTAGAAGCGAAGCAGTTATTGCAGTGTTATTTTTTTCTGGATTTGCCATGTATTCCCTGTGCACGTCAAGATACATGGGCGATTTATTGGCGTTTACGTTTTGCTAAAAAATTATGGAAGTCAAAGACCACCCTTTCAATCACGCGATGCCACCCCTATTATGAAGTTTTTTATCAACTGTTATTAGTGCCAAGGTATCGGCAAAAAGTTACTTTTTTATGGCATGTATTTTGGCAGGGAGAGCGGGCTTTAATGCAGCAAGTGACTGGGCGGCATCGCGCGATGATTTTGATAACAGGTATATTCCACAAATGCACGCGCTTGTTTTCGCGTCAATAAAACCTTACAATTTCAATCGTGCCTGTGAACCCATCATAACGACGCTTGCTAAACGCACCAATAATGCCCCATAGGATTGCGTCAAGCGCATACGCTTTAAAAAATGCGGTCGATAACTGTGGCGCTGTAATAAGGTTAATTTTGTCAAACCAGAAAATTCAGCGTTTTTTGCGTCACGATGAATTTCGAGGATTTTCGTAACTGGCAACGCTTTATTTAAAAATTGCTCATGAATAGCTAAGGCATATTTAGCATCTTGGGCACGAATTTTTGCTAAATTATTTGTCGTAATACCGAGTAAATCAGCACTTGCTTGCCATAATTTAATGTGTGGATAACTCGGTAAAACCCTTGGAATTCCGTGTTCATCAAAATAAATCGCGCAGACATCGTCGGCTAAAAGATACGATTTTTGTTGGTAATGCCAAGCGGCGAGGGTGGATTTACCGGCGCCTGAGTCACCAATAAAAAGAGTCGCGTTACTACCATTTTGTGATACTGCATTGGCATGTAAGACGATCAAGCCGCGTTGTTGCAAGATAGCACCCATTGCGGAGCCTAAGATAAATAACCGTAAATTATCAGGGTCACAGCTAGGAGCTGGTTGATAAGTAATCCGTGAACCGTGTTCAACCACGATTTGAGCGACGTTAGGGATTGTGATGCACAGGTGAGCAGGATTTTCGGGCAAGGTTATATCGATTAAACCAGCGCGAATGCTGACATCGATAGCGATGGTTGGTTCAATTGTATTCACCGTTTGAAGCAGTAGATCAGAGACAATATGGAGCCCAAAGGCAGAATAATGATACATAAACGTTAACCTAGTGCCGTTTCCAATGCTTCTAATTCTGCCCAGCGTTGATACGCTTGTGCCAGTGACACTTCCAATGCTTTAACGCGTGCCAAAAAAGCATTGATTTCTGTTGCAGGTAATTGATAAAAATTGACTTCGCTCATGCGCAGGGTCAGTGCTGCTAATTCAGTATCTAATGCTTCGATTATTTTTGGTGCATCTAACAAAGCTTGTTGATCTTTATAACTTAATTTAGCGGTTTTTTTAAGCTTGACGTTAGCGGTATTCACAGCGGGAGTTAGCAAAGGTTTTTTAACACTATTGGCAGCATTAAGTGCATCTTGATACGCACGCCAATCGCTATAACCACCGATAAATTCACTGACTTTGCCATCGCCTTCAAAGACAACGGTACTGGTGACGATATTATCTAAAAAAGTGCGATCATGACTGACTAAAATCAAGGTGCCAGTGTATTGCGATAACAATTCTTCCAATAATTCTAAGGTTTCAACATCCAAATCGTTAGTTGGTTCATCCATTACAATGACATTGGCTGGCAGGGTAAATAACCGCGCTAATAAAATCCGATTGCATTCACCGCCTGACAGCGCACGAATCGGCGTGTGCAAGCGCGCGGGGCTAAATAAGAAATCACTCAAATAACTGACAATATGCTTTTCTTTACCATTAACGATGATTGAGGTGCGACCATCACTGACATTATCGATAATGCTTTTGGTAGGATCCAATCGTTCACGCAATTGATCAAAATAAGCAATTTGCAATTGGGTGCCGTGTTCGACGCTGCCGCTATTGGCGTTTAAGTTGCCCAAGATAATGTTGAGTAACGTCGATTTGCCGACGCCATTGGGGCCGATTAAACCAATGCGATCGCCACGCATCAAGCGTATCGAAAAATCTGTCAAGAGTGTTTTTTCAGTATTAAACGCGTGAGAGATACTTTTCACATCAATCACACATTGGCCAGAGTGTTTGGCTTCATTGACTTCAAATTTCGCTTTACCTTCAATAACCCGACGTTGGTTTCGTTCACGGCGCATGCTTTCCAATGCGCGCACACGGCCTTCATTACGCGTTCGTCTGGCTTTAACCCCTTGACGAATCCACTGTTCTTCCAATGCCAGTTTTTTATCAAATTCTTTATTTAATGTATCTTCAGCAGCCAGCGCTTCTTCTTTACGCCGTAAAAAATTATCGTAATCGCCTGGCCAAGAATACAAATTACCGCGATCCAACTCGACAATCCGTGTGGCTAAGCGTTTTAATAAACTGCGATCATGGGTGATGAATAGAATCCCACCTTTGTAATTTAACAATTGTTCTTCGAGCCAGCTAATCGCTTCGATATCTAAGTGGTTGGTCGGTTCATCGAGTAATAACAAATCTGGTTTGCATACCAGCGCTTTGGCAAGTGCCACACGCCGTTGCCAACCACCTGACAGTTCACTCAACCGTTTATCAGCAGGTAAATCCAAACGTTGTAAAATTTGGCTGATGTATTGTTCATATTGCCAACCTGAAGCAGCATCGATTTTGTGCTGTAAATTTTCCAATTGGGTTAATTCGGCGGGATCATCGCTTAAATGTTGAATTAAATGATGATATTGACTGAGCAGGGTACCCACTTCAGCAAGACCACTGGCGACCACTTCATAAATCGTCAAACTGCGATCTTCGGGTAATTCTTGGGTTAAGCGGGCGATGGTGACATTCGGCGCACGGATGACTTTACCGGTATCCGCGTGAATGACATTGTCGATAATTTTTAAAAAGGAGGATTTACCGGCGCCATTGCGGCCAATTAAGCACACGCGTTCGCCAGCATCAATTTGAAAATTAACTTGATGTAATAGGGGGGCTAAGCCATAAGCTAAACAAATTTTTTCGAGAGTGATTAACGCTGCCATTGAGGAACCAAAATGTTTAAATTATAGCAGATTCACGGCTAACTAAGCGGATTGGTTTTACGAGCGAAGCAGAAAAGCCAGTTGTGGCACAACACAAGGTTTGCCCGATTGGGCATTAACACCACAACAAATACTGTTTGCCGTTAAAATCAAGCGATTGTCTTTACGTAAGCGAATGCTTTGTGCAAAAGCGTATTTTAAAGGACTGAGGCGGGTCATGATGGAATGGATCAGAAAGCTATCGTGCACGGTGAGCGAATGCTTATAACTGAGTTCTGTGTGGATTAACACTAAATTGAGTTGATTTTCAGCACACGTTTTAATATCCACACCTAAATGTGCCAACTGTAAACACCGCGTGTGATCTAAATAATTAAAATACACCGCATTGTTAACAATGCCTTGAAAATCGGTTTCATAGCCACGCACTTCGCTTGACCAATTAAAATGATGTTCAGTCATGTGTTTTTTTCCGATGTTAAATGAAGCAAAAACCATTAACCAAATTGATAGCCTAAAAGGAGATTGGCTTCGATCGTCGAAGGTTTCAATTGAATAACAGCCGTCGCACTATTATTGCCATAGGATTCATCGACGGTTTTGGTGGGATAATCGGTGTAAATGAGGTCCCCACGTAACAATACGTGCGGTGTTAACTGTGTTTGTTCACCTAAACCCACTTGGTAACCGGTAAAATCATAATTCGTTTTTTGCGTCATGGTGGTACCTTCGCTATTTAAATTATCCGTTAATGTGGTGTGAGCTCGTGCCACACCTAAAATGGCATAGACGTTTGTTTGTTCGGTCACCGCATAACCGGGTAATACGCGTAACCCATACACAGAGCGCAAATTAAACGTACTGTTTTCATTGAATATTAAAGCAACACTTTTTTCAAATGTTAATTGAGCATTATTGCTATCGGTGAAGGCTTCTAAAGCGAGATGATACTGATTGCTGAAATCCCAAGCATAGCCTGCCACCGCTGTCGTATTGAACGCTAAATCACCACCATTTTCACTGTGGTCAATAGGTGTATATTGAGGTACATCCGGGATTATTGTGCTAACGGTGGTGCTGTTTTTGAATTCCAGGCCACCAAAACCACCAGCCACATAAAAATTATTAGCGTTAGCGCATTTTGGCAAACGGTTAAGGTGAATAGTCCCGTTAAAACAGTTTTTTTCATCATGAATATGGTGTTCCTTAAGTGACAGTGTTTGCTAAATTAACGGTGAAGTTATTAATAAAATACGCCCGACATTATGGCATTAATCGATTGCTGTCGCAATTGCTTTGAATAAGCGGACGCCTACTAGTCTCGATGATAGTATTTTTTAAAGAGAGTTAATAATCGAGACGGTTGCGTTTCTTCTGGTGTTAAAAACAAGCGGGCTTTTTTTGCCAACGTGCCCCAATAATTACTGCTTAAGATGATAGATAAGGGAATGGAAACAACGAGTCCCATGATAACGGGAAAAAACCACCAAAAAAAGTTGGGCAGATACAGATACACTACCCATGCTGCTACTACGCCAAGCAACGTCTGATTGCCGTGTGCTTTACTGGCTTCAGCTAAACGCAAGCGATGGCCAACGCGCTCTTGCGTAGGCCAACCAATGCTGCGTTTTGCTAAAATGGCGAATACAAAGCGGGTGCGTTCGATCATCAGAGTCGGGGCAATCAATGTTGAAAAAATGCATTCCAACAGCAAGCTAAGTGTGGCGGGCAAATAACCCCCGTACTGTGTCATTTTTTTCGGTTGACCTAACAGTAAAAGCAAACTCAAGATTTTGGGAATAAACAGCATTCCTAACGTCACTAACAGTAAAGCCATTAACTCGAGGCTGTAAGAAATAGGCCATACGGGTAGGGGGTTATCACCAATAAAATAGGTCGGCAATAAAAGGCCGTAATGATAAGCTTCAAAACCAGTGATCATTAAAAAAAGCAACCATAAAGGAGAGGCTAAATACGCCATAATCCCCATTAAAAAATGCAAGCGACTGATTAATGAAAAATGTTTGGCGCCTAAGAGCCACATGTGTTGTAAATTACCTTGACACCAGCGGCGATCCCGTTTGGCGTAATCGATTAAATTAGGTGGAATTTCTTCATAGCTCCCGGTTAAATCGTAAGCTAGCCAAATTTCCCAACCCGCTTCGCGTAATAAAGCCGCTTCGACAAAATCGTGGCTTAGAATTTCGCCGCCCAGCGGCTCGGTGCCTGGCAAATGCGGTAAGCTACCGTGGGCTGCAAAAGCGCGCGTGCGAATAATGGCATTATGGCCCCAATAATTGCTTTCAGCTAATTGCCAAAACGCCGCGCCAGCTGAATAAATCAAACCGTAAAAAGAAGTCGAAAATTGCATAATACGACCAAATAGTGACTGCTGATTGACTGCCAATGGTGCCGTTTGTAATATCGCTATTTTGGGTCGTTTAGCCATGATTTTAACAAGCTTTATCAATGTATCACCCGCCATTAAACTATCGGCATCGAGCATAATCAGATAATCGTAACGCCCACCCCAGCGCTGGCAAAACTCAGCGATGTTGCCGCTTTTGCGGCCGCTATTTTTAAGGCGGTTACGATAAAAAATGCGGTCGCTAGCGTTAAAATTTTGGCGCATCTGATACCACGCTTGCTCTTCTGCTAATCGTAATGCTGGGTCACGGGTATCGCTCAGTACAAACACTTCAAACGCATCGCTATAAGGTGTTTCACGTAAACTTTGGTAAGTGGCACTAAGGCCGGCAAATACCCTGTGTGGCTCTTCATTACAGATCGGCATAACCAATGCTATGCGTAACTGGCTTGGAAATGCGTCGGTAGCATGCTGATCTAAAGCGCACAATCGAGTGATTTTGCATCGATCACCCCCGACGACGATCGTCAAAAAACCAATCACAGCAGACCAAAACGATAAACTTACCCCAAAAATTAATATACCGAACAGCAGCAACAATATGAATTCTAACAACGTTAATGGGTGTGTTAAAAAGGGTTTAGAGACTAACGCGATGGCCATTAAAGTTGTGGCGATGGTCAGCGTATAGTAAACGCTGCGGCGGATGGAGCGAGTGAAAGCAAGCATTTTAGTCATGATGGGTTATTTCGACAGTCGTAGAGTTTGCCCTAAAGGCAAATGCCAACGTTTGTTTAGGCATAGCCAGGGGTGATTCAGGTGGAATGGCGATTTCATGCGTTAGCGTCAAACTGGGACAATTTATCGTATCGGTGCTAAATAAAAAATCGGTATGAATTTTTTGATGCAAGAGTTGGGCGCGAAAAACCGTGAGTTGATTACGGTTTTCGCTAACATCTAGGCCCATGTGTGTCGCCAAAGCATGATCAAAAAAATGCTGCACTTGGTTTAACGCGATGCGAGTGGCTGTTGCCTGATCGACTTCGGGTAACACGAAGCTTAAGTGCATTAAACACCGCTGTGCTAATTGGTGACGTAAGCCTTCACCAGCAAGCCCCAGCGCGATCAAAAACGTATTTAAGCGCTGTAATAAGAGCGTCTTAAATGCTCGGTTGTGGTTAATCATAGCTAATTAACACGATGCCATTGATACAGCCATGTTTCAGTAACATTTCGGGTGCCTTTTTTTAGCGTGGCGTGTAACTCGATGGGGCCGGTATTGTTGTCAGGATTTAACTCAAACATTAACCTCATAAACTTTTTATTAGGCGCTTGTTGTAAATGAATAGCATCAATGCTGCCTGCCGAGGTTGAAATGTCTGGCATCAAAGGCTCTTTAGCACTTAATGTGGTTAAACTACCACCTTGAAAATCGATCACAAAGCGTCGTTTGTGATGATCCATACTGTCTGGTCCAGCACCACCGATACGCGTACTGACCACTTTCCCTAAGCGATCACCTGCGGGACTGGTTAACAGAAAATGTAAACGGTAATGAAAATTAAATTCTTTACCCGGAGCAGATAATTCCTCGGGGACCCAGAAAGCCGCAATATTGTCGTATTTTTCAGCATCACTGGGTATTTCAATTAAATGCACTGCACCAGGCGCCCAATGGCCTAAAGGCTCTACCCATAAACTGGGTCGATGCTCAAAATCCAAGAAATCTTGATATTGTTTGGCATCCCGTTCGCGTTGTAAGAGACCAAAACCGTGCAGCGTCGGCGCTTTAAAGACCGATAACAATAATTGTTTCGAGTTAGTCAATGGCCGCCATAGGTAATCATCAGGACCATTTTTAAGCAATAAGCCATCCGAATCGTGTACTTCCGATCGATAATCGTCAACAAACGCTTCTTTATTTTTGCCGACTAAAAACATACTGGTGATCGGTGCCACACCCACGCGTTCGACCGCGTGTCGGAAATACAAATGAGAAGTCACATCAAATGTTAAATCTGCGCCAGGATGCAACACAAAGCGATAAGCACCGGCTACAGAAGGACTATCGAGTAAAGCATAAAACGTTAAACAGGTGGCATCTTCTTGAGGTTTTTCTAGCCAAAATTCTTTAAATACAGGGAATTCTTCTGGTTTTGCTAAGCCAGTATCGATCGCTAAAGCTCGCGCCGATAAACCAAAAGATTGCTTGACACCAACGGCTCTGAAATAACTCGCCCCTAAAAAGGCGGTCACTTCGGTCCCACCGAGTTTCATTTCTTCGGGAGAACCTGTGTAAAAATAACGAATGCGAAAACCGGCAAAACCCAGGTTGGGCGATAATTTAGTCGAAAACGTGTTCTTACCAAAATCAAATAAATCGGGCGAGTAAGCCAATGGCGTGACTTTGCCATGATCGACAATATTAATGAGGACTTTATCTTTGAATAAATAACCCCGATGAAATAATTGTACTTCAAACGGCACATCATCGTTTTTCCAAATATTTTTAGCAGTTTTGTATTGAATATCACCGTAGTGGCTGTAGTCTAAATTGGCTAACTCATCGGCAAGCGTTGTATCGGATGCTTGATAGGGTTCTTTGGCTACCTGGGCGGCGAGTTTTTCCACCTCAGTCAAAGAGAAATGCTGAGAGCTTGCTGTTGCAGCTAAACTCGTAGGTACGACAAAGAGTGTTAATAGTAACCCAGCGATAAGCGATTTATTCATATTAATAAGTAGTTTAAAAAAATAAAGGTAAAATTCATTGGCTAAATTATCTATCTTGTACTTTTAACTCACCTTAGGATTAAAAGCAGATCATTTTAACATCTATTTACATCGCTGCACACGCCGCGTGGGTTTCTCGCGTTAGCGTTTGCTTCGACGATCGCTGCGATAAGCCCACGCAAGCAATACCACCATTAACCACAAAAATGGCTTATCCCCTAACGTCACCCAAGGGGTGGCGCCTTGTTCGGGCCTGACATCAAAGGTTGCTGAGCCGGCAATATCCGGTGGAATACGTAAAGCAATCGTACCATTGGCATCAATAAAAGCACTGCTGCCAGTATTGCTGGCAAAAATCATACTGCGTGAAGTAGCCGCTGCTTGAAATTGAGCGATTTGCAAATGTTGCCAAGGGGCGAAGGAATGACCAAACCAGGCATCATCCGATACGGTAACGAGGAATTGCGCCTGTGGCAAGTCCTGGCGTAATAACGCATTGTAAGCAATTTCATAACACACAAAGACCCCGGCGGGAATACCTTTGACGGTAATTAAGGGTTGGGTGAGTTCACCGGCCAGTAAATCTGACATGGGTAAATTAAAAAAGCCAATTAAACCGCGTAACTGTTGTTCAAAGGGTATGTATTCACCAAAAGGGACTAAGTGACGTTTAAAATACCTACCTGTTCCCATCCCTAGCGCGAGAACGCCATTGTAATAATGGCTATTGACTTGAATAGGGGCACCTAATAACAAGGCTGATTGCTGATCCATAGCCACTTTCGTAAAATCCGCATACAATTGGGGTGCTTGATTAGGCGTTAACGGAATGGCGGCTTCTGGCCAAACGATTAATTGTGAATGCGTTAAGGGTTGACTGAGGCTTTGATAACGCTGAATGATCGCTTGTACTTCGGTAGGATTCCAGCGTAATTCTTGAGCGATATTGCCTTGAACAATACTGGTGCGCAAAAGTTCCGAATTTTTTATAGTCCAGTGTAAATAATGGCTGCCATTGGCAAGCGCAATGAGAATTAATAATGCAAAGCCAGCTAAGTTACTCTTAGCCCAATTAACCGTATCCCCCTTTGGGTTAGTGAGTCGTGGATTAGCCGCTAAAACCAATAAGCCACTTAAAACTAAAAGAAAAAAACTTAAACCGTAAACCCCGATGATCGGCGCCAGCCCAGAAAGGGGTGAGGGAACCGCTGAATGCCCCAGTAATAACCATGGAAAACCCGTGAGAATCCAACTGCGCAACCATTCGAGCAAAACCCATAAACTGGGAAAAACCAAAAGAATTTTAGCGATCGATAAAGAAGTGAAGTATTTTTGCACTAAATAGCCATTGAGTGCAAAAAAACTGGCTAAGACACTGACAAAGGCTAAGGTAATGATAAAGGCGATGAAGAGATTGGTGTTACCGAAAACATAAATACTGTTAAAAATCCAACTCGTTCCGACACCAAAAAAACTCAAGCCAAAGAGAAAGCCAATACCACTGGCTTTTTTAGGGGTACTGTTTAGCCACAGTGAAATAAGCGCAGCGGGGCAAACGATGCTTAACCAAAAGAGATGGCTTGGTGAAAAAGCCAGTGGCAATAGACCACCGGCGATCACTGCAATGAAATAAGGCCAGTAAGTGAATGTTTTGTGGGGAGTCCAGAAAATTGCTTTAGTCATAGGGTTTTTAAGTGGTTATCACGCGCAGCGGCAAAATTCCTTAAGCATAATCTACTTTTTCTTTGCTGCCTACTGCTATTTTTTATGCTTGAATGGATAAATTGGCTTATTTCTTGTTTTGCAGCCATTGTTCAAGCTCTGCTAAACACGTCACTTGATGATGGGGCGTGATGTGTTTGGGGGGGTGTTTATGATGGGTGTTGAGCCAACACGTGATAAAGCCGGCATTGAGGCCGCCTAAAATATCGGTTTCGAGATTATCACCGACCATCAGCACGCGCTGGCGTGCAGGCTGGCCCATTAACTGTAAAGCATGATCAAAAATAACGGGCTGTGGCTTAGCGCTACCCACTTGTTCTGAAATCACGATAAACGCAAAATGCGCTTGTAAGCCAGTGCGTTCAAGCCGTTGTTGTTGTAATTCGGTAAAGCCATTGGTAATAATGCCGAGTTTGACGTGGTGTTGTAGTGCATTTAATAGGCTTAAAGCCCCCACTAAAGGTTGGCAAATGTCAGCCATCGCACTTAAAAAAGCGGAATTCAATTCGGCTGCGGCACAGTTTAAGCGATCAGCCCACGCTCTAAAACGTTGGCATTGCAGGTCTTTGGCACTCATCAAGCCGTTTTGATAGTGTAGCCACAAAGCTTTATTGATAGCTTGATACGTTTTGTAATGTTTTTTCGTGAATTTTACGCCATAACGCGAAAACATAAGTTGTAAGCCACGATAAGCATCGAATGCAAATAAGGTGTCATCGGCATCAAAAAGAATCCAATCATAATATAAACTTAATGTGTGCAAAGGGGGCTTCCATCGAGAATTAAGCGTTTAAAATGCTTTACAAGTGCCAACCGCCTATTGTTTTGGTTAGCGTCGCTATTTTACACAAAATGCTTGAAATACTCACCGTGTTCATTACAATGCATGCGATAAATGCCTAACAGCCTTGCTAATTAATAACCGGAATACGTTATGTCAATAATCGCGATTAACAATCAAGCCGAATTGATATGTTATAAAGCAGAATTGACAGCGGTTAAAGCTGAGCTAAATTTATATGATTTAAACACTGATGAAGTATTCTTCGCAGGCCATCCTGCTGCCGTTGGAAGCGCTGGAGATTATTCGAGTCAACTAAATGCTGCTCATGACTTATTAGTTGGAATGGTAACAACTTTTACGTCTAATACTGAACGTTTAAAAAAACAACCCATCGAAGAAACGATCGATCACTACTTGGTTACTCCCACCATGCGTTTGGCTTGGACCGTAATGTTAGGGGTCGGCCTCATCATTCAAGAAACGGTATTACTCGCAGCCACATTAGTGAAATCTGTATTGTTTCCTGTGCATTTTGCTGTTGATGGGGTGCGTAGTTTGTGGGATTTGCGACGTATTTGGAACGATAAAAATTCGGCGAATCGCCATTTGCATTTATCCGCAACCGGTTTTAATATTCTCGGCTTAGCCATTGCAGCAACTTTAGTGGGATTAGCTGTATCGAATCCCTTTGCATTGCCTGTGGTTTTCTTTGGGATTGTGGGTGCAGGGCTCGCTAAAAATAGTTATTTATATCGGCAAAATAAAGCCGCTATCAAGGCATTGAAGGTGGAAGAGCAGGTTGTTAATGAAGAGATTGGTGAATTAAATGGTAAGAATAATAATACTATCAATGCAGCCAGGCGCACTACATTGACAGCAAAAAAAAAGCGGATTGGCCGTCAATTAACGACGTTGCATGAACAACGGATGGAATTGCGCCGTACACTTTTTTTGATGTGTTAACAATCGTAGCAGTGAGTTTATTAATCGCAGCGGCAGTCGCGAGTTTATGTTTTCCTCCCGTGGCGATTGCCCTTGCTGGAGCAGGGCTTTTATTATTTGCTTCAGTTACTATCAGCAATGCTTTATCAAGTCCTCCCGTTAGGGCAAAAATGTCTGCACTTGCTTCTGGCACTAAGTATTGGTTTAAAGCTATGGTAGGTAGGAAAGATTCAGGTTATAAAAGTGTTGCAACTAATGAGCAAAATCCTCCAGCTGTTGCTAATGAAATTGGGGTAGGTGCTATTTCGCCATTGCATCCCCAAAAACCAGCTGTGTATGCTGAATCTTTTTCAGTGACAGGCGTCGCTAATCAAGTTAAGGAGATCTTATGATGGAAAGTCAGTTTTTTCATGCCAAGAAAGAATCGCTAGAATCGATGCAACAAGCGGTGTTGTTAGCCTTAGAAATCGCCGCCGTGGTCACAGGTAATTTTCCTGCCGCGTTTGCTGTAATGGCGATCCATACGTTAATTTTTGCTTACCAACATCGTGAACTTGCTGCGCAAGTGTTCAATGCCGCAGAATCCAAACTTGAGCATAACAAAAGCGCTTGAGATTGTTTGAGCGCGCCTTGCTCTGTGTTGCCAATCACGCTATAATGCTACGATTAAAGCGATAGACTGTGTATTGCTATGAATATCTATCTCTCCCAAAGTATCGGTTTGAGTGTAACGGCGCGAAAAGGGGGTGAATACCAATGCCAAATATCAAGGTTCGTGAAGGTGAATCACCGGAAGCAGCGTTACGCCGCTTCAAACGTGCATGCGAAAAAGACGGTCTCATTCAAGAATTGAGAAGTCGTAAAGAGTATGAAAAACCCACTACCGGTCGGAAACGCTGTAAAGCGGCTGCGATCAAACGTGCTCACAAAAAAATGTTGCGTGATAACCCCGTTCGTCAACGTAATTATTAATCGTTAGAACATCACGTTATACTCACCAAAACCGGAGACTTGTTTCCGGTTTTGGTGTTTATGCCAATTCCTTATCTTCCTTATCTTAAGAGTACCTGCCCATGAGTCTTAAAGCTACCCTGACTGACGCCATGAAAAATGCTATGCGCGCCAAAGAAAAAAACCGTTTAGAAGTAATCCGCTTGATTCAAGCGAGTGTTATGCAAGCTGAAGTTGATCAAGGTAAACGTGACAGTGGCTTAACCGATGTAGAAGTCTTAGCGATCATGGATAAAATGATCAAACAACGGCGTGATTCAATCGACCAATTTACCGCTGGTAATCGCGTGGATTTAGCAACCAAAGAAGCTGCTGAAATTATCATTATTCAAGAATTTTTACCACAAGCGTTAACCGATATTGAAATTCAAGCCTTGATACACGCTGCATTAGCTAGCATAGAAGAAAAAAACATGGCAGCTATGGGAAAAGTAATGGCGCTGTTAAAGCCACAAATTCAAGGCCGGGCCGATGCCAGCAAAGTTAGTGCCCAGGTTAAAACCATGTTGGGATTGTAAATACGCTTTTTAACTACGTGAGATGGACAATGTTATGAGTGGTTTAATTCCGCGCAATTTTATCGATCAAGTCTTAGCTATGACTGACATTGTGCAATTGATCGATGAGCGGCTACCACTTAAAAAAACCGGCAAACATTTTAGCGCTTGTTGTCCGTTTCACACTGAAAAAACCCCCTCGTTTAGCGTCAATCCTGTCCAGCAATTTTATCATTGCTTTGGTTGCGGCGTCAGTGGCAATGCGATCAGTTTTTTAATGGAATTTGATCGTTTAGATTTTGTCAGTTGTATCGATTATTTAGCCCGACAACATGGCTTAAGTCTCCCCGTGGAAGAAAAAACTGCCGGTGAAAAAGTCACTAAATCCCCAACGCTAAAAACCGATGCTTATGATTTATTGATGCACGTAGCGATCCTATATCAAAAGCAATTAAAAGACACGCCAGCTGCTATTGAATACTTGAAAAAGCGTGCTTTTAGTGGGGATATTGTCAAGCATTACGGCATTGGTTTTGCGCCGGACCAGTGGCACTTTTTAAGTGAACAATTACCGCAATCAGAAGCAGTGTTATTAGAAACCGGGATGTTGATTACCGGGGATAAGAACCGTCCTTATGACCGTTTTCGGCAACGCATCATGTTTCCGATTCGTGATTTACGGGGTCGGGTGATTGCTTTTGGTGGCCGAGTGATTTTTGATGAGCAACCCAAATATTTAAATTCACCGGAAACGGCGTATTTTTATAAAGGACGGGAATTATACGGTTTGTATGAAGCACGTATGGCCAATCGAGACTTACCGGAATTACTGGTGGTAGAAGGTTATTTCGATGTGGTGGCGCTAGCTCAATACGGCATTAGCAATGCTGTTGCTACCTTAGGGACCGCGACTTCGACCGACCATATTGAAAAAATGAATCGTTTTACCACCAGTATTGTGTTTTGCTTCGATGGCGATAAAGCAGGACGTCAAGCTGCGTGGCGAGCGCTTAACAATGCGCTACCAGCATTACGGGATACCGTGGGTATTAAATTTTTATTTTTACCCGAGGGTGTGGATCCCGATTCTTATGTGAGGAAAGTCGGTGCTGATGTTTTTCGACAAGCCATTGCTGCGGCGATCCCCTTATCCCATTTTTTATTTAATCACTTACGTAGCGATTGTGCATTGACCACAGCGGAAGGTAAAGCGAAATTAATCGATAAAGCGATGGTGCTGTTACGCCAAATTCCCCGTTCTAATTTGCGTAATTTATTGATCGATGAATTGGCGCAATTAAGTAAACTGCCACGCGGTGATTTAATTCGTTTATTGACAAGTAAAGCCTTGCCAGAAGACTCAGTTCATCAACCGCCAGTGGCTTTGAATCAAATCAAAGCCCACCAATTAGTGCAATCACCGATGCGCGCGGCGATTCATTTACTATTGATCCATCCAGCATTGATAAAGCAATTAACGGCTGCTGATATTACGCGCTTACAGCAATTAACGTTGCCAGGCGCTGATTTATTGCAATCGCTATTCATGCGTATCCAAGCGCAACCGACGTTAGTTTTAGCCAGTTTAATAGAAAGTTATCGCAATCAAGCTGAATTTGCTATTTTATTAAAATTAACCCAACAAAATAGTTTAGACATGACAGAGGCAGCCATGCATAATGAATGGCGCGCGGTTATTAGCAAATTATTTCGTTTAGAACAAGACCAACACATTCAACGTTTACACCACTTGATGCGCGAGCGTGAATTAACATCAACCGAAAAAAATCAATTACTCTCATTATTAAAAGGATAAAGGATGGCCACCCGTGATTATAATGCCGCTGCCCTTGAAGTATTAACCGGTTTAGAACCGGTGCAACGTCGCCCTGGCATGTATACCGATACGTCAAGGCCCAATCACTTAGCCCAAGAAGTGATCGATAATGGAGTCGATGAAGCATTGGCCGGTTTTGCTACTGAAATTCGGTTAACCTTGCACAGCGATGGCTCTTTATCGGTGTCTGATAACGGCCGCGGCATGCCCGTGGATCTGCATCCAGAAGAACATGTTTCAGGCGTGGAATTGATTTTGACGCGCTTACACGCTGGTGGTAAATTTTCCGATCAAAATTATCAATTTTCCGGTGGTTTACACGGTGTCGGCGTGTCAGTGGTCAATGCCTTATCGACGCGTTTAGACGTGGAAGTGAAGCGGGGTGGCAAACGTTATGGCATGCGTTTTGAAAATGGCGCTAAAATGACCGAATTAACGGTGTTGGGCACAGTTCCTATACGTGATAAAGGCACTCTGGTACGTTTTTGGCCGGATCCTCGCTATTTTGATGCGCCAAAATTTTCGATTTCGCGATTAAAGCATACGTTAAAAGCTAAAGCTGTGTTGTGTTCCGGTTTAAGTGTGTCTTTTTTAGATGAAAATACTCAAGAGTCAGAAACCTGGTGTTATCAAGAGGGTTTAAACAGTTATTTACGCGATACGATTGGCTCAGTTGAATTTTTACCCGAAGTACCTTTTGTCGGCAAGCTCGCTGGCACCCGTGAACAAGTCGAATGGGCAGTGGTCTGGTTACTCGATAGTCCCGATTATTTGCAAGAAAGTTATGTGAATTTAATTCCCACCGCCCAAGGTGGTACCCATGTCAATGGCTTGCGTACCGGGCTTTCCGATGCGATGCGCGATTTTTGTGAATTGCGTAATTTATTGCCGCGTGGCGTTAAACTCGCGCCCGATGATTTGTGGCAACAATGTGCGTATGTCTTATCGGTCAAAATGTATGAGCCGCAATTTTCTGGTCAAACCAAAGAACGCTTATCGTCGCGTGAATGCGCCGCTTTTGTCGGTGGCGTAATCAAAGATGCTTTTAGTTTATGGCTCAATAAAAATGTATCTCAAGGTGAACACCTGGCGCAATTAACGATCGATAATGCCCAGCGACGCTTAAAAACGGCTAAAAAAATCGAACGTAAACGCATCACCAGTGGACCGGCGCTCCCTGGAAAATTGGCGGATTGTTCAGCATCAGATCCCTCCCGCACAGAATTATTTTTAGTCGAAGGCGATTCCGCCGGGGGTTCTGCTAAACAAGCGCGGGATCGGGAAATTCAAGCAGTGATGCCACTGCGCGGTAAAATTTTAAATTCGTGGGAAGTGGATTCGAGCCAAGTGTTAAGTTCGCAAGAAATTCACGATATTGCCGTGGCGATTGGTGTGGATCCCGGAGTCGATGATTTATCCGGTTTGCGTTATGGCAAAGTGTGTATTTTAGCCGATGCTGATTCGGATGGATTGCATATCGCCACGCTGTTGTGCGCACTTTTCGTCAAACATTTTAAACATTTAGTCAAAAGTGGCCATGTGTTTGTTGCCATGCCACCACTGTATCGGATCGATTGCGGTAAAGACGTGTTTTATGCCCTCGATGAAGCTGAAAAACAAGGCATTTTAGATCGCTTAGCGGCTGAAAAACGTTCCGGTAAAGTCAATGTGCAACGTTTTAAAGGTTTAGGTGAAATGAATCCATTGCAATTGCGTGAAACTACCATGGCGCAAGATACGCGGCGGATGCTGCAATTGCAACTCAATGAATCGGTTGAAGCGCACGATTTACTCGATATGATGCTGGCTAAAAAACGCTCGGGTGATCGTAAATCTTGGTTAGAGAGTAAAGGCAATTTGGTGGAAGCATAATGGCATTTCCCACTCAGGTTAACATCGTCGAAGTCAGTCCCCGTGATGGCTTACAAAGTGAAGCGGTTTTTGTGCCAACGGCAGTTAAAATTGAATTGATCAATCGTTTAAGTGCCAGTGGTTGTTCGCGTATTGAAGCCACCGGTTTTGTAAGCCCTAAGTGGGTGCCACAAATGGCAGATCATACCGATGTTTATTCAGGCATTATTAAATACCCAGGCGTGCATTATCCCGTTTTAGTGCCAAATTTACCGGGTTTAGAGCAAGCCCTAGCGCTCGGCGTCAAAGAAATCGCTGTGTTTACTGCAGCATCAGAGACCTTTACGCAAAAAAACATTCACTGTTCCATCGAAGAAAGTTTTGCGCGCTTTAAAACGATGTTTGCAAGGGCGAAAGCCTCCGGTATTAATATACGGGGTTATGTGTCGTGTGTACTGGGTTGTCCTTATGAAGGCGATATAGCGCCTGAAAGGGTCGCTTATGTAGCAGCCAGACTCTATGACATGGGTTGTTATGAAATATCTTTAGGCGATACTATTGGCGTTGGCACCCCTTTAAAAGTCCAGCAAATGCTTCAAGCGGTTGCTAAGAAAGTGCCACTTAGTGCGCTAGCTGGTCATTTTCACGATACCTATGGTCAAGCGTTAGCGAATATTTATGCGAGTTTAATGCTGGGTATCCGGGTGTTTGACAGTTCAGTTGCAGGTTTAGGGGGTTGCCCTTATGCCCCGGGAGCGGCGGGCAATGTTGCCTCAGAAGATTTAGTGTATCTGTTGCACGGTATGGGGATTGAAACAGGGATTGATTTAACTCTATTGATCGAAACGGGGCACTTTATATGTCAACAATTAGGCAAGGTATCGAATTCAAAAGTCAGTAAAGCCATCTTAGCCAAACGGGGTGTAAATCATGTCTGATACAGCGGTGTTATTGAAGGTGAGTGAGGCAGGGGTGGCAACACTGAGTTTAAATCGCCCGACGCTGCACAATGCCTTTGACGATCTGATGATTGCACAATTACAAACTATTTTAGACATTATCCATAACGACAGCCAAATTAACGTGGTGGTTTTAACCGCCACGGGCACCAGTTTTTCAGCCGGTGCGGATCTCAATTGGATGCGTCGGATGGCAGCTTACAGTTATGAAGAAAATATCGACGATGCGCTAGCGTTAGCCAAACTCATGCAGACTTTAAAATATTTAAGGCAACCGACCATTGCTAGTGTGCAAGGCGCAGCTTTCGGTGGCGGTGTGGGTTTAGTTGCTTGTTGTGATATCGCTATTGCCAGTGAAGTTGCGACCTTTTGTTTATCGGAAGTGAAAATCGGCTTAATGCCGGCGGTGATCAGTCCGTTTGTAATCGCTGCCATCGGGGAACGTGCCGCGCGTTATTATTGTTTAACCGCTGAGCGTATGAGCGCTGCAAAAGCAGTGCAATTAGGCTTAGTGACGCAAGTGGTTAAAGCTGAACAATTAGACGCGTGCGTTGAAAACGTGGTGCAGAAATTATTAGGCAATAACGCATCTGCCGTGATAGCCACCAAAGCTTTGCTTAACCGTGTCAGTAAGGACCCTTATGACAAACAGCATAGGCAATTAAATGCCGAAGCTATCGCTAGCATTCGGGTCTCTGCGGAAGGACAAGCTGGCTTAACCGCGTTTTTAGAAAAACAAAAACGACTTAAGTAAACCTTAAGTTTAATGCCTTATGATAAAGACGAGGATTTCATCTAAAAGGTACTTACTTATGAGTGGCGAAATTGCAGATTTGTATGCGATTACTGGAAAATTTAGCGCACTGAAAGAATGCACAGATAAGTGTCGACATCATCCTAAAGCCGGTGGAGAAAACAATTATCAAACGTATGAAACCGCCAAACAAGCTTTTTTTGATTTAATGGCACAGTCAAAAAAACCAACACGCATTGAAGAACCGTCAGATACGGGTATTTCACTGTCTTCTGCTTTATTCAATGTCATGCTACTGAGAGAAAATTTTAAGGAAGTCGATTTTCGTGATTTAATACAGCTTTCTGGCTTTTTAAACCGTTATGAAGCACTCGTCGAAAACCCACCCGTGCATGCGGTAGCAAGAGTTTTAGCCGCTACCCATAATGTGGGTTTAAATGAAATCGCTCCCTTGGCAGCGACTATTGATCCGCCGCCAGTTAATCAACACTAAAAGTTAACTAAATAGCCCAGCATTCCCATCTGTTTCTTGGAGTTGACAAGTACCACTGGCGGTATAAGTATCGATAAGCCATATGCTTAGTGTCGGTGCACTGTAGGGTAATTTATGTTTACTGTCATCGTTAAAGACAGTTTCAGGAAGGCAATTATCGTTATTCATTCGCATGTGTGGATAGTCGTTAAGTGGTTAGATTTAGCATGTATTGGATAGCCGAACTGCCATTGAGCGTCCAACTGGGGTTAGGTCGTGTAGAGGGTAGATAAGTGCACGTGTCAAAAGCCCCCGTATCCAGCAAGGAACATTGCCACAATTTACCACCTGAATAACCACCGCTTAAACTTTGATCACTGTTAGCATCGCTGACATAAGCGTATTGGGTGCCGTTGACGGTGCCAAAGGTGATACCGGTTAAAGCTGTATTATTCGTGTAATCAACTTTCATGCCATTACAACTTGGGAAAAATCCAGCGTTATCTAAAGCGCATAAATCAACCATAGCATTAGCAGAGTCAACGATATACGCATATGAACCACCATTGACGGTGGTGATCGCAATACCATTGGGACGGGTGATGCCGGTTCCAACAGAATTACAACTAGCGAAAGTCCCATCATTATTAAAGGGACAAAAATTAATCGTCGAACTACTGCTATCAACCAGGTAAGCATATTGCGCACCATTCACTGCTGCAATCGCAATGCCGGAAGAAGCGGGTGTGCTTGAACTAATTGGTGTGCAGCCCGTGAATTGGCCATTAGTAACTTGGCCACTGGTATCGAGTGTGCATTGATAAACCGTCGAGCCATCGGTCACATAAGCATATTGCGTGCCATTGACAGTCGCAAAGGCAATTTGACTGGGGCTAGTCCAAGAGGGAGTGAATTGAGTGCTTGCCGAAGCGCAATTGAGCGCTAAATCACCGCTGGTTAATTGACAATAATCAACCCCAGAAATACCCATCGGTACATAGTCGTATAATGTGTTACTAACCGTGGCAAAGACGATATCGGAGGGAGTACCTGGTAAAGAAGTTGATGACACACAAGCGCTTAAACTGCCATTAAAATTCAATAAACATGAATGGACTAAATTATTGGTATCAGGACTATAACTGTAGGTAGCTGGCGTTGTTAAAGCAATAGTACCATTATCTATTTGCGTCATCGTTAAGCCGCCATTGACAAAAGAATTAGTATAGGTGGCTTGCATGCACGTGGGGGTATTTGAAGCGTCAAAATTGGCACCACAATACACATGCAGTGCGAGGGTATGGTACAACTGGGATTCGAAGATTTAAAATAAATGCCAATATAATAAATACCATTATTGGGCGAATTTAAAAACGTATCGATGGCAACAGGGCTAATTGCGTAAGTGGTGTTAAAGTTTAACGCAGTGCCTTGAGTGATAACAGTCGGTGCGATTGCCGTCGGGCTACTGCAAGTGTTATCTGTTGCTTGATACAAGACGATATAATCAGCAGAATCACCACTCGTGCCTGTTAGGGTGTAATGGACGCTATCGACTGGCACCTGCGCTAACGAACGGGTGGGTTCAAATAGGCGATTTAAGGATAAAACTGCAGCGTTAGTGAACAATGGCCACATCCCAAGTAACAGTACACAACGCCATAAGATATTACGCATCTTACATCCTTATAGTCGATAAGATTAATTAATCATAGTTTGAAATAAGTCATTAACTGCGTTTTTATCAAAATCGTAATGGTGGTTACAAAATTCACAAGTGATAGTGACGGTTTTATGGGTCAGCAATAAATCCAGCGCATCGTCATAGCCTAATAAGCGGACTGCATCGAGCATTTTAGCGTGTGAACAGGAGCAATGAAATTGAATATGAGCAGTCTCCAATAAGCGCACGTCGTGTTCATAAAATAATTTTTGCAATAAGACTTCGGCACTATCGTTCAACAATTCATGCGCTTGAATGGTGTTTAATAATAAGTGCGCTTCTAGCGAGGATAAGCGGAAGTCGCTATCGGTAAAATCCGGCATTTTTTGCACGAAGAGTCCACAGGCTTGTGTTTCATTAGCCATTAAAATCACGCGACTGAAAATTTGTTCGGATTGACTAAAATAATGGCTTAAGGATTCGGCTAAGGTACCTTTGATTATCGGTACAATACCTTGGTGGCGTTCACCTTTTTGGGGTGTCAGCGTTAGCGCTAATTGACCTTCGCTTAATATCAACGGTGCTTGTAACAGCAAGTTATCGCGCCATTGCACTAAACCGCGAATCTCATGCTGGTCATTGGTTTCAACCACCAATAATTGAATAGGATCGTTACCTTGCAATTGCAAACTCAATTGGCCTTGCTGTTTGATGTTATGGCCTACTAAACTGATAGCAGCCAGCGCTTCACCTAATAATTGACCAATCGCAGCAGGGTAGTGATGTAATTGAATGATTTGTTGGTAAGCTGTTTTCAAGTGAACGATAGTACCGCGGTATTCACCGTCATTGAGTATAAATTGGTGCAATTGATCCATCATAACTAACAGGGTTCTAAAGATTATTGGGGGTAAAAACAAGTGCCACCGGTTTTGGCACTGTGGATTCCTGTGGTTAAGGGCAGGCTAAGCGTTAAGCCTAATAAGCTACGTTTGGCTAAATAAGCAAAGGCTTCTGCTTCGAGTAAATCTTGTTGCCAGCCTAATTGACTTGCACTGCTAATTTGGATTTTAGCGTTCATATGAGCACTTAAGCGGTGTTTGAATTCGCGTAAAATAACCGCATTATACCAGCCACCGCCCGCCAAAATAACGTGTTTTAAGTGTCTGGTGTTTGAAAAGGCATTCAGTAAGCTTTTGACTAAACAATCAGCCGTAAAAGCGGCTAGTGTTGCTAAAGCATCTTCGAGCGCTAATTGCTCAAAGCCTTCAGGTAAATGACAATCATGGCTGTCGAGTGATTTAGGGGGTAACTGGTTTAAAAAACCTGCCGGTAAAGCGTGAGCGTGTAGCAATGCCAAACCGTCACAGGATACCGTACCGCGTAAAGCAAGCTCACCGTCGTGGTCATAACGTTTAAGCCCACCTGTTGCTTGACTGATTAAACGATCTAATAACACATTGCCAGGACCCGCATCAAAAGCGTTTAAGTCACCAATGGCGCCACTGAGCACAACGCTGACATTAGCGATACCACCGCAATTAATAATAGCTGCTGGATAAAGGGTTTCGTGATTAACTAAGGCATAATGATAAAGTGGCGTGAGGGGTGCACCTTGACCGCCATGGTCGATATCTTGTTGCCGAAAATGACCAATGACGTTAACCCGTAATGCATTGGCTAAGGCTTGTCCGTCACCTGCTTGCCAACTAATGCCTTGCGGGGGATTATGGTATAAGGTTTGACCGTGATAACCGATAAGGTCAATATCGCTGGTATTTAAGCCCTGTTGGTGTAATAAACGTTCACATGCTTGACGATGCAAATGGGTAGAGCATTGAATAACAGCGCTGAATGTGGGTTTTGCCAGTTTAAGTGATAATTGCTCATTTAAATAATGACAAGCTTCTTGTTCGAGTGCGGTTAATTCAGCATCGTGAATTTGGAGTCTCGTCGTATAAGCGCGCCAACTTTTTGAAAACAAGGATTCGGCAGCCAATGGGTCACCCTGAGCGAGACGTGCTGCCCATTCAGCCACTTTCAAAAGGATTTGAAAAATACGCGGGTAGGGGAAAAAACTACCGCCTCGAGAAACAAGGTGCGTCTCCCCATCGGTCTCTAAGAGTGCGGCATCGACGCCATCCATCGAGGTGCCACTCATTAACCCTAAGCAAAGTGTCATAGATTAAGGCACCAAATGCGAGCGCTATTCATTTAAGCGTTCAGCTGTGAGTAAATGATGGTGTTCGTCTTCAACTATACCGCGTAATTCTTCAGCTAATAACGTGGCTTTATGGACCATTAAATCAAAAGCGGCCAGTGGCTTCACTAAACGTTGAGGTTGAATAAATAAACATAAACCCTGCGTCGTAAAAGCGCCCATTTGGTCAAGATTAAACGTCCCAGGTGCTGCAGCATTCGCAAGACTGATAATCGTGTGACCCACTTGTTCAGCATAATGGAAAAAATCACCGCTGCCATGGACGAAACCTTGGTTTAATATAGCCTGTAATAAATCGTAACCAAAAAATTGTTCATGATTTTTAGCGCGAACATAAAAACACATCGTTTTTGGTAAAACAGGCGGTGTTGCAGGCGTAAAATCTGTATTGGTTAACGTGGGTGAACTAGGGACTTCGGGTGAGTAGCGATTTTTAATAATGCGTGTTGCACCTATACCAGAATCAGCCACTAAAAATTCTTTATCGGCTCGATAACGCGCGCCATAAGTAGCATAACGCTCTTTTTGATGTCGCAATTGTTTAATGATCAAACAGATGATCGCAATGCCGATAAAGACTATAACTAAACCGATTAACCAATAAATTCGTTCAAGTTGCATGATAAAGTCCTTGTGTCAGGGTGCCTATTTTAACGATGAATGCCTTTGATAGCGAGCATTAATAACCGATAGCATTTAAGATGGCGCCGGTTAATGCTAAAACGGCTACCATGCAGAGCATCATTTTCCCACCCATTAATTGCGGTGCACCACCCAGACATTTGTGATAACGACCATGAAATACCATTAAAGCGGGAATAAAAACCAATAACAGCAAACAGCAAATGCCTGCATAACTAATGGCTTTGATAAAAAGGTTGGGATCATACATGACGATAGCCAGTGGTGGACCAAAGCATAACAACATATTAATGACTTTGCCTTTAAAATATGTTTTCGCAATCCCAGTACCATCGGCTAAAAAATCCGATAAAGATAAAGCCACCCCTAAAAAGGAAGTCAAGACACAAACAGAAGTAAAGAAAGTGGCAAGCCATTTAATTGCCGGTGATTGGGTAAAATAAGCCAGTGCTTCCGCTAAATGACTACTGGCATTGCCGGAT